>CAIWET010000190.1 GCA_903911805.1 uncultured Ignavibacteria bacterium
GATAAATATTATGAAAATTTTTAGGGGTTCTTTATGAAAAGCAATAAAAAATCAAATGATGAGATTTTGAAGGAATTGCCTAATAATACTAATTCACAGAACAGCAATAAACCATCTGATTTTAATAATCAATTACTTAGAAATGTTCAAAAAAGAACATTAATTATTTTGCTTTTTTCAATCTTTGCAGCTGAATCTGCAATTATGCTTTTCATTCATAAGTATTCAAGTTTAGATCCATTAATTGATACTTTTATTGACGCCGCTTTACTTCTTTTAATTACATTTCCTTTTTTATATTTCAAAGTGATTAAACCATTAAAGGAACAAATATCTGAGCGCCAATTTGCAGAAGATTCTTTGATTGATAGTGAAGATCATTACAGGACTTTGTTCGAAAAAGCGACTGATGGTATTTTATATTTAACTATTGATGGTAAAATTAAGGGTTTTAATGAGTCTTTTGCTCGTATGCACGGATACACTGTAGAAGAAATGGAGAAAATGAACTTGCAGGATTTAGATGTTGATGATTTAACTAAAAAGCATCCTGAAAGAATTAAACAAATTATTGATGGAAAACAAATTCGATTCGATGTTCAGCATTTTCATAAAGATGGAAGTATTCTAACATTTGATGTAGCTTCATCTTTGGTTAAATCAAAAAAAGAGAGCTATTTTATTGCTTTTCATAGAGAAATTACAAAAAGAAAAATTGCTGAAGATGATATTAAAAAACAAGCAAAAGAATTAAACGTTTTACTCAAAGCTAGTCAAAGTTTATCTTCTACTTTGAATCTTGGTTCTATTTTACAAACAACAGTAGATAGCATTACTGAATTAACTGATTTGAAAAGTGCTGCAATTTATTTATTAAATGGTGAATTTCTAAATTTGGGTGCTACTTCTCCAGCATTGCCTCCAAATTTTCCAGATGAATTTAGACATTCTATTCTGGCAGAGCATCATCATATTTTAAAAGCAATTCAAACAGAATTGCCAGTATTTTTATTAGATTCCAAAAATGCAGTTCTTACCCCTGCTGAGCAAGAAGTATGTGACCTGAGAAATCTTAGGTCTATTCTATATTTACCACTCAAATGCGATGACCAGGTTTTAGGAGTCTTAATAATTGCTTCAATTTCAGAAATAATAGAGATTACTCAGTTAGAAATTGATATGTGTAATACTCTTTCAAATTTATCAGCAATTGCTGTTAAAAATTCAAGACTTTACGAGCAAGCCCAACATGACATTGAAGAACTAAAAAGAGCAGAAGCGACTATTCTTGAAAGCGAAATTAATTATAAAACTCTGTTTGAATCCAATTCCGATGGCATCACAATCTTTGAATTAAAAAATGATGAAATCCCTTCTAAAATTTTGGATATGAATCAAAATGCCTATAAAATGATTGGATATTCAAAGGAAGAAACTTTAGTTTTACATCCATTGCAAATAGAAGTTAATGTTTCTAAAGAAAGTTTTGAAAAAAGGATAGTAGATTTAAAGTTAAGAGGGTTTACTGAGTTTGAAACTACTTTTAGGCATAAAAATGGTAATCTTATATATGTAGAAATAAAAGTACTCGTTATTAATTACAATAATCAACCAGCTTTGATGAATATAGTTAGAGATATTACAAAAAGGAAAGAATCAGACGATTTATTACAAAAACAAAACCAGCAACTTGAACAGCAATATGAAGAATATATGCAACTCAATGAAATACTTAGAACTACAAATTTTGATTTGGAATTAGCAAAAAATAATGCTGAAGAAAGCGAAAAGAAATTACTTACAATTATTGAAGTATCCCCTGTTCCTCTTGCTTTAAATGATGATAATCAAGTTATCACACTTTTAAATTTATCTTTTATTAAAACTTTTGGATATACTCTTGAAGATATTCCCAATTTGATTACTTTGTGGAATAATGCTTATCCAGACCCAAAATATAGGCAATCTGTAATTGACAAGTGGCAAATTGAGCTTGATCGTGCTAAAGACACTAACACTGATTTTTCTCCACTGGAAGTGCAAATCAAGTGTAAAAATGGTGAATATAAGACCGTATTGGCAAGTGCAGCTTCTTTAACTAAATCGTTTGAAGGCAATCATTTGGTTGTATTATATGACATTACTGAAAGAAAACAAGCAGAGCAATATATTAAAGATAGTGAATCACGACTTAAATTAGCAACTCGTTCTAGTTTGTTAGATATTTGGGACTGGGATGTTAAAAATAATAAAATGGTTTGGGATGAAAGAATGTTTGAATTATATGGGATTAATAAAAATTCTTTTCCAAATAATATTGATGCTTGGACAAATGGTTTACATCCTGAAGATAAGCAGAAAGCTATCGAAAATAGTAATGCCGCGTTAATGGGTGAAAAGGAATTCGATACTACGTTTAGAGTTTTACATCCTGATGGAAAAGTATTGTCTCTAAAAGGTAATGCTATTGTTATTAGAGACAATGATGGTAATCCTATTAGAATGATTGGTATTAATAGTGATATAACTGAAAAGGTTATGAAAGAGAAGGAACTTTTATTAGCAAAGAATAAAGCCGAAGAAAGCGATAAATTAAAAACAGCTTTTCTTCAGAATATTTCTCACGAAATTCGCACCCCATTAAATGGAATCATTGGTTTTTCTAATCTATTGAATGAAGATAATATCACTCAAGATAGAATTAAAGAATATACTTCCATTATTCAACTTAGTGGTGTTAGGTTAATTGAAATTGTAAATAATGTTCTTGATATCTCGAGAATAGAGACAGGACAGATCAATATTCAATTTATGTCTTTTGCTATAAATCCATTAATAGACAACCTTTATACTTTTTTTACTCCTTTGGCAATATCAAAAAATATAAAGCTGTCATTAAATATTAAAATTGCCTCAGAGTTAATTATTAATTCTGATGAACCTAAAATTCATCAAGTATTATCAAATTTGATAAGTAATTCAATTAAGTTTACTCAAAATGGAAGTATTGAATTTGGATGTGAATTAATTGATAACGAAATTAGATTTTTTGTTAAAGACACAGGCATTGGAATTGCAAGAGAAAATTTTGAAAAAATATTCGATAGGTTCACACAAGCTGATTTAAAAATTACTCGCGGTTACGAAGGTGCGGGACTTGGTTTAGCCATCTGCAAGGGACTTGTGGAATTATTGGGTGGTAAAATATGGATTGAATCAATTGTAGATGTTGGTTCAACTTTTTACTTTACGATTCCATTAGTAGAAGATAATACTTTTAAAGCAAGTGAATCAAATATTCAAATTGGTGATATTAATTTGGATAAAGGAACAATTCTAATTGCTGAAGATGATTGGACTAGTTATCAATATATTTCTAAGTTATTGATGGATTTAAATTTAGAAATTATTCACGCTGAAAATGGCGAAAAAGCAGTAGAATACGTTAAATCCAATCCAAATATTATACTAATTTTGATGGATATTAAAATGCCAGTTATGAATGGCATTGAAGCAACTAAGCTTATTAAAGAAATCAGACCAGAATTACCAATAATTGCACAAACTGCTTATGCTTTCAGTTCTGAAAAAGATGAAATATTAGCAATGGGATGCACTGATTATATTTCTAAACCAATATTAAAAAACACCTTGTTGCAAATGATAAAAAAATATGTTTAAAGTATTGATTAATTTGTTTATCATTTTATGACACAAACTAAACTCGAGCTTCTGGCTCCAGCAAAAAATCTTGAATCCGGAATTGCTGCAATAAATTGCGGTGCCGATGCAGTTTACATTGGTGCTTCTTCTTTTGGTGCAAGATCTGCTGCAGGTAATTCTTTCTCAGATATCGAAAGGATGGCAACTTATGCTCATAAATTTAATGCAAAAGTTTATTCTGCTGTAAATACTATTATTACTGATGCACAAACTGAAGATGTTCGCAAGTCACTAATAAATCTTTATGATTGTGGTGTTGATGCTTATATAATTCAAGATTTGGGAATTTTATCGATGGATATTCCCAAATTGCCGATTTTTGCCTCTACCCAAACCGATAATTATAAAATTGAACGAATAAAATTTTTGGAATCTTTGGGAATTAAAAGAATTATTCTTGCCAGAGAGCTTTCTTTAGAACAAATAAAAGCAATTAAAAAGGAAATAAAAGCTGAGTTAGAATTTTTTGTTTATGGTGCATTGTGCGTATCATTTAGTGGCAGATGTTATATGAGCTTTGCTACAAAAGGTAGAAGTGCCAATCGAGGAGAATGTGCCCAAAATTGCAGGTTAAAATATGATTTATATGATAATAATAAGCATTATTTGTTTAAAAACAAGCATTTGTTGTCTTTAAAGGATTTGGATTTATCGCAATATCTTGCTGATTTGATTGATGCAGGAATTTCTTCATTTAAAATTGAAGGAAGGCTTAAAGATATCAATTATGTTAAGAATGTAACTGGATTTTTCAGAAAGAGAATTGATGATATACTTGAGAATAGGATTGAATATCAGAAATCATCAATAGGAGAAATTCAGTTGGGATTTGAACCAAATCTTGATAAAACATTCAATCGTGGCAAGTCAGATTACTTTTTAAATGGCAGAGATAGAGATATTTCTTCGATAAATACTCCAAAATCTATTGGCGAGGAAATCGGAGAAGTACAGTTGATTAAACGCAATAGTATTGTCATTGAATTCAAAGAGAAAAATAAAATCATCAGCAATGGTGATGGTTTATGCTTTTTTGATTCATCAGATGAATTGCAGGGATTTTTGGTAAATTCAGTAAATCAAAATGAAGTATTTCCAAATCAAATGCCTGATATAAAACAGAATACTATTATTTATAGAAATCAGGATCAGAAATTTGAAAATTCAATGAAGAGTGCAAAAACTGAAAGGAAATTGCTCATAAACTTAGATGTAATTATTAATGAAAATGAAATAATAATTGCTAATAATGAAAAGAATTTTCAAAAAATATATGCTTTGGAAGATACTCCAACAAACAATCCTGAGCAATTATTAGCAAATATTAAAAAGCAATTTTCAAAAACTGGTAATACCATTTTTAAAGTAAGTGATATTCAAATTAGTATTAGTGATGCACCACCATTTATTCCAATTTCTAAACTTAATGAAATCAGACGCGATTATTTCGAAGAATACGAAAAACAAATTTCAGAAAATTATACAAGAGAATTGATTGAAAGACCAAAACCAACTGCTAATTATTTCCTTGAGAATGTAGATTATCAGGTAAATATTGCGAATAAACTATCACGAGAGTTATATCAATTAGCAGGTGTTAAAAATATAGAACAAGCATTTGAGTTGCAAAATAATTTTGATGGAAAAATTGTTATGACAACTAAACATTGCTTGAAGTATGAATCCGGAATATGTCCAATTTACCAAAAAGCAGATAAAACCATTACTGAACCTCTTTGGCTTGATGACGGCAACCACAAATATAAACTCGAATTTGACTGCAAAAATTGCGAAATGAGAATAAGATATTAAAATAATGATAATTGATAAATTAAATAGAGCAGAAAAATATTACTTTTTGAATGATAATTTCAAGAAAGCTTTCGAATTCATACTGAATAATGATTTAAAATCATTCGAACCTGGCAAATATGTAATTGATGGCGAAAACTCTTTTGTAATACTTGCAGAAGATTCCCCAAATCCTGAATTCATTAATATGCTTGAGGCTCATAGAAAATATATTGATATTCAAATCCCACTTGTTGGTTCATTTGGAGTTACCTGGAAAGCATTGGAAGATTGCAAGTATATTCGTCAAGAATTTAATGAAGAAAAAGATGCAACATTTTTTTCTGATAAACCTGATTTTGAAATTTTTCTAAATGAAAATTCTTTTGTTATACTTTTTCCTGAGGAAGCTCATTTTGCACAACCACCTACGGAATATCTTAAGAAGGCTATACTAAAAGTAAGAGTTTAATTTGAAAATCAATTAATCAACAATTCATCAATTTTATTTTTATTGGCTATGTAAAATAGAAAGTTGTTCCTTTATTTACTTCACTTTTTACTCTGATTTCACCATTGTGTTTTTCAATAAATTCTTTGCATAGTATTAAGTCCTAATCCTGTACTCATTTCATTTTCAGTACCAGGTCTTTAAACTTTGCAGTCAATTTTGAATAAATTCATATTGTATATATTCACATTACTAATCATATCATATATAATGAACGAAATAAGACGTTCAGAATTAGTTACTATATTCAAACTATTTATACTTATTTAAAATAATTATCTCGAATCTACCCATCTGTCAATCAAAAATAATACTTTTTCATATTGAAAATCTAATTTTTTTCCCATAATTAAATTACTGCATATTCATTAATTAAAGGTAAAATCAATTATTTTAGAGAATAATTATTTTTTTAATTATTTA
>CAIWET010000191.1 GCA_903911805.1 uncultured Ignavibacteria bacterium
AACAAATGCAAATTCACAGGATTATAAATCACTGCTTTTGGGATTTGATAATCAGAATCTATTCAATAATTCTGCTCTTAGAATTAATAATACTTATATTTTTAATTCAGTTGCAAATTATAGCACGAACATATTTGACGGCAAGTTAAATCTAAATCATAATTATATTGGAAATGGTATTGTTACCAATCAAACTGTTTTCAAAGATGACGAAGACTTAAAGTTAATACTTTTCGTCCCAATTTTTCAAAAAATTGACTTTACTGCAGACAATCAATTGACGATTTCTGCAGCCACTAACAGTGAGCAATGGAATAATCTATCGCGTAATAAAACTTTTATGGGCTTAAATTTTAATTATCTCGATTCGGCAAAAATAAATACCTCGGTCGGCTATGAAAATACCACTCAATTGAATCATAAAATTACCGGTTTGCTCTATCGCTTTAACGGCAATTTACCTAACATTGCATTATTTAATACAAATTTCTCGGCTGATGCTTATGCCGTTTTTTCAGACTTGAGTCAGAAAATCAAATCGAATGATCTCGATTTAAATGCATCATTATTAAATAATTTTCAAGTTTCTGATTACTTTAAAATAAATGCAAAATACAAAGCTCTAAATAGAGATTATTATACTTTAAGCGGACAAACTGAGCCTCAATCAGATAAATTGAGAATTGAAGAAAGAGGTGACGATAGATTCAGTATTGATGGTGCCTTTAAATATACTTTTAGTGAAAATTTCACTACAAATGTAAATGTGGAATTTCAAAATAGAATTGTGGAAAGAGGATTAAGAAATCAACCAGAATATACATCAACTCCATCCAGAGTTTTAGAGGAAACTGGATTGAATACCTATCTGTCAGGAATTTATTCAACAGATAATTATCTTCAAGAATTAAATCTAGACTATTCAGTCAGAAATGAAATAAATAAATTAAAAACCAATTATACAATAGACTCAACCGAGCTTAATAGCCTGTCTCAATTTGAAAATCAAAAAGATAATAATTCAGTAAGGGCAAATTTTAAATCAAAATCAATTTTTAATTTATTTAATTCAGATAGTCTAAAAGTAAGTTATTCTGCAACAATCTTTAGATATGATACTCCAAGCCAACTAAATATGGACGATAGAGATGAATTCTTTTCATTGCTAAATTTGGAATATAATCATAAATTCAGCTCAAATCTTTTTGCAGGATTAGTCTTCGAAAATCTACAGAATCACTTAGTATTTCTAAAATCTTCAAGAAGTTCTTCAAATAATTGGAATAAAATTTATAGACTTTCTCCATATTTAACAATTAAAACTCAAGATTTCTCAATGCAGAGTCAATTTGAAGTTTTGGCAAATTATACAATTTATGATTTTGAGGCAATTAATCCGTCAATCAAGAGTTACAGTTATAGGCAAATTGGCTATAAAGACAGTTTATTTTTAAATTTAGGTAATTCAACAAATATTCAGCTGAAAGTGACTGCCCGTCTATATGAGCGAGGTGTTCTCTATTGGAAAGAATTTGCAGAATCACCTCAAAATCGTAACTTAGAAATATTTTCTAAAATGATTTTTTTCTCTAAACCGTTATATAATCTGCAAGCAGGTATAGGTGTAAGATATTTTTATCTTTCACAGACAAAAATAGGAAATAATATACCTGGAGCAATAAATAATAATTTTATTAATAAAATTTGGGGACCTGAAGCGATAATTATTACTAATTTCAGCAATGGCAGTAGTTTATCTTTCCAAGGTTGGTTAGAATTCAGAAATTATAACAGTCTGAATACGATAACCCCAAATTTCTTTATTAATTGCAATTTACTTTTGTAAAATAAATGAAAACAGTAATTTACAGAACAAATATTGATCTTAGAAGCAACAAAAAAGCCATCAAATTGATTGAGCCAATTATTTTTGAGATTAAAGATAAATTGAATTTGCCTGATGATAAATTCTATAACATTTTAATTGCTGTTACTGAAGCTGTTAATAATGGAATTATTCACGGCAATAAACTCAATCCTGCAAAATTTGTCCATTTCACTGTTTTAGCAGATTGCAACGAAATCGAAATCGTAGTTGAAGACGAAGGCGATGGATTTGATCCTGAAGCAGTCTCCGATCCGAGAGAGCCTGAAAATCTTTTAAAAGAAAATGGTCGTGGCGTTTTCTTAATCAGAGCCCTTTGCGATTACGTTTCATTTGAAACTCAAAAATCAGGTACTAGAATAATTATGAGATGGAGTTGCAGTAGCGAAAATTGCACCTGTCTGATTAAATAATCTTATTGGTTAAATCACTGTGATAAAAAAAATACTAATTGCTAATAGAAGCGAAATAGCTTGCAGAATTATTAACGCCTGCAAAGAATTAAATATTAAAACTTTAGCTGTTTATTCTGAAGCTGACTCAAATGCACTACACGTGCAATCAGCCGACGAAGCAGTTTTGATTGGTCCTGCCCCTGCCGGTCAATCATACTTAAATCAAGAAAAATTAATTGAAACCGCAATTGCAAATAATTGTGATGCAATTCATCCCGGTTACGGCTTTTTATCCGAAAATTCGGAATTTAACAAAAAAGTTAGAGCTGCTGGATTAATTTTTATTGGTCCAAATCCCGAAGCAATGTCATTGCTTGGCTCCAAAGTCGAGTCAAGAAATACAATGATAGATGCAAACATTCCTGTTGTTCCAGGAATGAAAGGAAGTTCCAAAGAATTACAAGATTTTAAAGATATTGCCTCCAATATTGGTTTTCCAGTATTAATCAAAGCATCTGCTGGTGGTGGTGGAAAAGGAATGAGAGTTGTTTACGAAGATTCAAAATTAGATGAATCATTAAACTCAGCAATGCGCGAATCACTCTCTGCTTTTGGTAGCGACGAAGTATTTATCGAAAAATATATTGAATCTCCACGACACATCGAATTTCAGGTTGTTGCCGATAATTATGGCAACGCAGTTCACCTATTCGAAAGAGAATGCTCAATTCAGCGCCGTCATCAAAAGATAATCGAAGAAACTCCTTCGATGGCACTTTCTCCCGAACTTAGGAAAAAGATGGGAGAAACAGCCGTTAACGTGATAAAAGCGGCTAACTACAACAACGTTGGCACTGTAGAATTCATTGTTGATAAAAATTCTAACTTTTATTTCCTTGAAGTAAATGCTAGAATCCAGGTAGAGCATCCAATTACTGAAGAAGTTACAGGAGTTGACCTCGTAAAATTACAAATTAAAATTGCTGAAGGCGAAAAATTGCCTTTTACTCAGGAAGATTTATCTCAAAATGGCCATTCTATTGAATGTAGAATTTATGCAGAAGATGCATTTAATAATTTTATGCCATCAGCTGGAAAAATTCACATTCATAATATTCCAACTGGAAGCGGAGTTAGGCTCGATAGTGGAATAACAGCTGGTTCGGAAGTACCAATATTTTATGACCCAGTGTTAGCAAAACTAATTGTTTGGGGCAAAACTCGCGAAGAAGCAAGAATCAGAATGATTAATGCGTTAAAAAATTATGTAATTATTGGAGTGCAAACAGCCAACGAATTTATGATAAATGTATTGAAACATAAAGACTTTATCGAAGGCAAAACTTTTACTAATTTCATTGATTTAAATAAAGATGAGCTTTTAATCGACAACGAAAATAATCTTTCAATGGCAAAGGCAATTGCAGGATTAGTTGCAAATAGAAGAAACGAAACAAAATCTCCCGAAAGCCGTAATTCTGCTATATCGCATAACCCTTGGTTATCGATCGGAAAATGGGAAATTGCAGGAAATTAAGATTTTAAAATTTATAAAGGAGTATTCTTTAAATGAAAAAAAATATACTAATTGTGGCATTGGTTCTATTTTTAGCAACCTATATGTCAAACGCGCAGTTATTTGTCGATTCTAAAGCATCTGATTGCTTCCCATCAGCTAAGAGTTATGCAACTACTAATGGATATACAAATCCTGAATTAGTGGCAATTGGCTCAACAGCAGGAGATTTAGACGCTAATGGCATTAAAATTTCAGCTAAAATTGATATAAAAACTGGAAAATGTACTTTTTGGCTTTTCATCTTGAAATCAGATGCAAAAAAAGATAGTGCTTGTTATGTTGGTGTTTTAAAGACTGCTCTTGGAACATATTTTACTGTTCCAGTACCAGCAGATAAAGTACAACAGTTCCAAGTTGATTTAACCACTTCGTTAGCTGGTATTAATTGGTTAGATAGTGATAAACTTTACGCAGGAATCTCAAAAGACGCGGGATTTATTGCATTTGCTAAAGCAAATGCTGATGCAACTTGCAATTTACTTGGTTTAGGTTCAGTGCCTAAATTAGCCGGTTCTTTTTGGATGATTAATATAATAGCAACTGGTGGAAGCATTAATTGCATTATGGATGCTGTTAGTGGTGAGGTTTATTGTGTAGAAACCACCACAGGAGTAAATGATAATATTACCTCTCAAATAAGTGTATTCCCAAATCCAACTGCTGATATGGTATCAATTTATCTGCCAACAGAAAATCAATCAGCTGATTCCAAAATGGTATTAACAGATTATACAGGAAAATTTATTATGGATTTGAATGCACCAAAATATGGTGAAACAAATTTCACAGCATTCAGAACAAGTGATTTAACAAATGGAGTATATTTTGTTCGTTATACATCATCAAATGGTAGCTTTGTAAAATCATTTACTGTCGTAAAATAGTATTTTACCCCAAATTATATTTCTTTCAAAGACGCACTATGTTGCGTCTTTTTTTTTTATTTAATAGCTATGTCATTCCTGCGAAAGCAGGAATCTAGTTTTTAAAAAACGTCCTCGTCACGCCCCACCCCAAACCCATCCCCTTGAAGGGAGGGGCTTGAAGAGTTGGAAATATGTATTTGTAGAGACAGGTCTGTGACCTGTCTTCTTTAATCGGGTAAGTCATGCCGCACTTGATGCGGCATCTACGATAATAAAAACAGCATCGCCACGCCCCTCCCCTTGAAGGGAGGGGCTTAAAAAAGGATGGATAATTATTTGACTGTAGAGACGAACTTCAGTGCGTCTTTCCCTTTTTTTTCGTTGAGTCTTTGAAGCACTTCGCTGTGGAATCTACGTTAAAGATATAGCTCAAATTCATAAAAAGCACCCTATTTGTAACTCAATAAATTTATCGTTATTTCTGAAACTACATATTTAATTAGTTAGCAATATTTATTTCTTGCATATTTGAAATATTTGTTTTAGATTTGTATTGTATGTTTGTATCAATAATATGTTTGATTGTTTTCTTTACAAAATACAAAAAATTAACTTAAATAAAAAAATGTTAGGAGTATGGAATATGCATATGGCATATAAAAAAGGGTAATAGAAATTTTCTTGCCAGAGCTTTTCAAAATTACCCTAAAAATAGTAATTACATACCTTTTAAGTGTATTGACTTTAAAAGGTTGTTAGAATTTTAATTGAACTAAATTTTTAATAATTTTTCTATGGAGAAAAAAATGAATAAGCATGCATTTATAATGCTTATTGCATTAATTACGATTTTTAGCTTTAATGAAGCTAAATCATTGTGCCAACCTGGTTTTAGTTGTTGTAGAATGTCAACTGTATCATATAATGGTTGTTTTTACAATATTTTATTTTGTTATAGAAACAATAATGGGGTTTTAGAATACCAGATTGATGAAATTAATATTTTGTTGAATCAAAATTGCAATCAATTAACATTAGTCAATTCAGCTAGTTCACTAGCTTTCTGGAATTATATTAGTGAAAAAGTTAGATTAGATTTGTTGGATTTTTATCAATATCCCTTCCCAAACTGCCCGAGTACGTTAGTAAGTGTTAAGCAATTCTATTCTACTTGTTGGGCTTTAGTAAATGATGGAGCCAATCAGCAAGCAAGCTTAATTAATTGTAATTCAAGTATTATTTACTCTTGTTTAACAGAATATTCCTATTGCAGGGATCAATATGGAAATTTACAACAAAGTATAAGAACTTTTGCACCAGCACCTGATGCTTGCAGCCAGATTCCGTTTCCTGGACAATTACCGCCATTAGGAAAAACTTGGGAAGACAATTGGACTTCAACCTGTATGTTTACAATTTGCCAGTAATTTATGAAAAAAATCTTCATTATAATACTTGTAATATTTTCTAATTTCTTGAACTGTGAAATAAATTTTTCAAATATTAATATTCAAAGATTGAATTTAGATTTTAATGGCGTATTATACTTAAATAATTCTATTTTTGCCTATGGTACAGGTGGAACAATAATATATTCTAAAGATAATGGAAACTTTTGGGAAACAAAGAAAATTTTAAATGATACTTTAACTATTAATAAATTAATTAATCTCAATAATAATAAAATTATTGGTATAGCAGATTTTGATTTTCTCGTTTTTTCAAGTAATTCAGGAGCATCTTGGAGCAATAAAAGAATAGGTAATAATGAAACTTTATTTTCTATTTCATACGATTCGACTTGTTATTATGTTCTAAAGCAAAACAAAATTGAACAATATAATTTTGATCTTGATCTTATTAAAACAATTTCAATAGATAAATCAATAAATGCAACTGAATTAATAGTTTTAAAAAATAATCTTTATCTAAATGATAAAAATGGAAATGTTTTAACAATTAATTTAAATAGCTTTGAAGCAAATATAATTGATTTTTTTAAAATTGGAATTAATCCTGATAGTAATGCAACAAAATATTTAAGAAAAGATAATGATAGGATATATGTGTCATTTGGTAGTAAAGTATATTTTTCTTCAGATA
This sequence comes from uncultured Ignavibacteria bacterium, assembly GCA_903911805.1. Taxonomy (GTDB): domain Bacteria; phylum Bacteroidota; class Ignavibacteria; order Kapaibacteriales; family UBA2268; genus CAIWET01. The sequence continues at coordinate 6,829 of CAIWET010000191.1, forward strand.
ATGGCGATTCTTGGACTAAAGGAGCCAATATAGCGAACATATATAATGTAATTAATAATGAAATCTTTTACCCGTCAGCAGAAAATTGTGACTCTAATCGGGTTGTGTTAGGTTTAGTGACTTATTTTAAATGTGATTCGACAAGTTCAATTAAAATTAGTAAAAATATATATGATCGAAGAGTTAGTTACCTATTTTTTACCGATTTAGAATTCAAAAATACTGATACAATTATTGCAGTTGGTAAAAGTAATTTAATTGCCATTTCATATAATAAAGGTGTTAATTGGGAAATAATATCTCAATTTAAATTGGATCCATTTAATAAACCTAAAGTTATTTCAAAGAATAAGATATTATTTCAAAATAATTTAGACTTTATTGTTTCAAATAATGTCGGATCAACCTGGCTCCCGATGAAATATAGCGAAAATAGTTTAAATCAAATACAATATTTTGATATGAATTTTACTGATTCATCTGGTAAATGTTTTGCTTTTTCAACATCAGGTGCAAAAAATATTCCAAATTCATTAATTACAAATGATTTTTTTAATACATATAAAATTAAACAAATTCCTGAATTTGCAAATTACATTCCTGCTAATTATTATCTTGCAACAAATTTGAAGATTGATTCATTATTTATAACTTTTTTCCCAAGTTTAAATTTTAATAATTATCAAGCAAGGTCTTTTGTTGTACATACAGATGTAGAATTAAATGTTAAAAAACAAATAACTATAGATTCCTTTCAATTATTAAATGGAGTGGTTAAAGATGGTATAGTTTATGCATTAGCAAGAACTTTTGATAGACGTGATCCAGGGCTTATTTATGTAAATTCAAAAATTAATTTATTAAAATCTACAAATTTGGGTGAAAGTTGGGTAAATTTGCTATCTTATCCTAATGGTGATACAATGCCAACAAATTATTTATTATTTAACGATAAACTGTATTTTGGCAATCAGTTTGATTATTTTGATTCTTCTAAAAAAGAAATAATTTCAACAAGATATCTATCCAGAATTTCTTTAAAAAATCCGAAATTAGAAATAGTTAGCAGAGATAAAAATTCGTTTTTCAATATGATTGAATTAGAGAGTAAATTGTTTCTTCAAGGATTTGGTAATTTTTTATATTTAGAAAATGATGATGATCCATCTTTTAATTGGAAGCAAATTTCTAATACAAATGATTCAATTTTTATTCTATCTAAAGTTGATAACACATATATTATCAAATATTTAGATAAAAAAAAGCATAAAGAAAACTATGGTTTAATGACATTAGACATTACTACTATTGTTGATGAATTGCATTTTTCAATTCAAAATAATTTAATATATCCCAATCCTGCAAAAGATTATATAGAAATTTCTCTTGATTCCCCCTCTATCAAGAGGGGGCAAGGGGGTGTGTCATCATACGATGTCATTCTGAGCGAAGCGAGGAATCTGATTAAAATATATAACTCCCTCGGCATAGAATTTACCCCACCCCAAACCCCTCCCCTTGAAGGGAGGGGCTTTAAGATTGATATTTCCTATCTCCCAACAGGCGTTTATTTCATCAAAATTGGTGATAAATTCGAAAAATTTGTAAAATTGTAGCTCATTCATCCCTAAATGAGCAAAATGCAAATGATGGAGTTCACCTTTGAGGTGGGCTCCATCTTGTTAGGGAAAAAGTGACCACCCCGTCAAAACGCGCTTTGGTTTGAGAGAATAGAAGATG
>CAIWET010000192.1 GCA_903911805.1 uncultured Ignavibacteria bacterium
ATTATTTTGAAACGAAAATCAAATAATATAGTCATTTGATATTTTTTTGGTAAATTACAAATATTATTAGTAATAAATTATTGAGGTTTTTCAAATGAAATTGCTTTTTACATTATTGTGTTTTTTTCTTGTAAATAATCATTGTTTTTCTGTAGAATCATTGATGTTTAAAGGCAAAGAGCAAACCAAGTCAGAAAAAATACTTTTTTTGAATAATACCAATGTTGTTGATTCGCTACCACCAGATTTTCCTTTAATTAGGATTGATACAAGTAATAATCCTGCTCCAGGAAGTTTATTTTTAACTACTTTTAGTTTAAATCCAGAGGCATCAAATTATATAATGGTGTTGGATAGTTTGGCAAAACCGCAATATTATCATAAAGTTGCAATGGGTGGAATCGATTTCAAAATGCAACCAAATGGTTTATTTAGTTATGCAAGCGCAATTGCAGCAGGAGATATTCATAAAATTGGACCATTAACGGTTAATAATGCAAAAGTAATTGATTATGTTTTGGATTCGAAATATAATATTATTGATAGCGTGCAATGTAAAAACGGATATTTGGCTGATACCCACGAATTTAGAATTTTACCTAATGGAAATTATTTGATGTTATCTTATGAAGATGTTTCTGTTGATATGAGCAAAATAGTAGTTGGTGGAAATCCAAATGCACATATAATTGGATCGGTAATTCAAGAACTTGACGCAAAGAAAAATTGTGTTTTTCAGTGGAGAAGTTTGGATTATCTGCCAATAACTGACACACGTGATAATCTATTAAATCCAACTTTTGAGCACGTTCACGCAAATGCCTTGAATATTGATACAGATGGAAATTTATTAGCATCTTTTGCTACAACTTGCGAAATAGTCAAGATAGATATGACCTCTGGAGATATTCTTTGGAGATTTGGCGGGATGAAAAGTGATTTTGAAATTTCAGGGGATAATGATGATTTTTATAAACCGCTATATTTTACTCTACAACACGATGTAAAAAGATTGCCTAATGGAAATATATTATTTTTTGATGATGGATTGCGAAAAAGCCCTCAATATTCAAGAGCTGTAGAATATTCATTAGACGAAAAGACTAAAAAAGCGAATCTAGTTTGGGAATTTAGAAGAAATCCGGACATATCAGGCTTTGCAATGGGTTCCGCACAAAGGTTATCTAATGGCAATACTTTAATAGATTGGGGTATGGTAATATTTGGTGAATTTAGAACAGTTACCGAAGTTACTCCAGATAAAAAAATAGTTTATGAATTATCTTTGCCTGGCGATATGTATAGCTATCGCGGGTTAAAATATCAATTGCCTGCTTGCCAGCCTGTGGCAAACGTAATGGTAAGCGAGAGTATTCAGGGAAATACATATAAATTCAGTGACAAAAAATCAAATACTGGAGTTGAAATGTATTTTAAAGTTTTAAGTGCATTTATGTATAATTACATTACTTTAAAAAAATATGACTGCTCCCCTATTAATCCAATATTTGCTGGAGAACCACCAGTATTAATTCCAAGCAGATATACTCTAAATACAAAAGTTGTCTATTCATTTAATAGTGAAATGAGATTTGATTTGGCTCAGTTGCCAAAATTCTATAATTATGACAATATGAAAGTATTCTTCCGCAAAACAGAAGGAAAAGGAATGTTCCAAGAATTGCCAACTACTTACGATGCAAATTCTAATAAATTAGTAGCAATGGCATCTGATTCAGGAGAATATGTTTTAGGATTTAATAGAATGATAGAAAAGATCAATCCTCCAAAATTAATTTCTCCATTTAATAATGCTCTTTTATTAAATAGGAACAAAGTAAATTTAAATTGGACTCCTACAGGTAGATACGATTCATTGAAATTAGAAATTTCTTCCGATTCTTCGTTCAAGAACATTATTCAATCAATAGCTAATTTGAAAGAGACTAACTTACAATTAATGTTAGATACCAATAAAACATATTATTGGAGAACACAAACATATTATAAAAATTTAGTAAGTAATTGGTCTGAAATTTGGCATTTTTCAATAGAAAATCCATTTATGGCTATTGAATATCCAAGAGGAAAAGATACTTTATACAATGATTCAACTTATATTATTCGTTGGATCACTAATCTTAAAGATTCCCTTGCAATTACATTATATAAAGGCAATAATAAAAACCTTTTAATAAAAGACACTCTTTATAGCGAAACAAATGCTTTTGATTGGAAAGTTCCAAAAAATCAAATTGAGGGAGATAATTATTCAATTAGAATTGAAAATTTGATTCCTAAAACAAATATTGCTCAAACTCAAGATTTTTATATTAAAAATAGAATTTCTGATGTTATAAATAATGAAATAAAAGAAAATACAATTTCAATATATAATAATCCGAATAATGGTTTTGCAAAAATGCAATTAGTTAACAAGTTTTCAGGCAATGTAAAAATCAAAGTAGTGGATTTATTTGGTAATATTCAATCGAGTGTTATTGATAAATATCTTGCAGAAGGAACATATAATATTGATTTAAATCTAAATAATTTATATTTAGGCGTTTATTTCTGCATTGTTTCAACAGAGAAAAGTACAGTAAGTGAGAAAATTATTATTATAAAATAATCAATTAAGTTAATTTAAAATGGGTTTGAAAATCATTTCAAACCCATTTTTTAATAGGTTAATTCTCAATAATATTTCTGACAGGAATTGTAAATTTAAAAGTTGTACCTAATCCTTCAGTACTCTCAGCCCAAATTTTTCCATTATGTTTATCAATGAATTCTTTACTAAGGATTAAACCTAAACCAGTACTAGGTTCATTATCAGTTCCCTTTCTTGAAACTACCTCATCAATTTTAAATAATTTACTTAGAATATCTTTATTCATACCAATCCCTTCATCCTTGATAAAAACTTCAATATATTCATCTTTTAAATCATTATTATATTGTTTAAGTATTGCACCAACTTCAATTTTACCACCTTTTAAAGAGAACTTGATAGCGTTAGAAAGTAAGTTTCTTACCACAGAGCTGATTAATTGTTTGTCAGCAAAAATTGAAATATCATTATTCATTTTAACCTTAATTTGAATATTTTTTCTATCTGTTACGGACTTGTTTATTTTTATAATATCAAGAAATATTGATAACATTGACAAATATTCTGGATTAAAATCAATCGAACCTCTTTGAACTTTAGACCAAGTAAGAAGATTCTCCAAAAGCGAAAATAAATTTTTAGCTGAGTCATTCAAACTATTTGCGAATTTTTTGATATCACTCAATGCAAGCTTATTCATATCTTCAACTAATATTTGAGTAAATCCAAGAAAACCATTAAAAGGAGCTCTTAAATCGTGAGCTATGATTGAAAAGAATTTATCTTTGGTAGCATTCAATTCTTTTAACTTTAAATTTTGGCTATTGATAAAATCTTCATTCCTTTTTCTATCAGAAATATCTTGAATCATCCAAATCGATCCTTCATCCGGAATTTGAATATCAACCAAATGTCCTGAAACAAGGCACCACAATTTAGTATTATCTTTTCTTTTCATCTCTATTTCAATTGTAAAAAGTTTTCCCTTTCTAAGTTCAGGGTATCCTATTTCCAACATTTTATCATAACCTTCTCTGTTAGCATAAAAAACTGATGTTTCCATACCAAATGTTTCACCAAAATTATAACCAAAAATTTTATCATGAGTAGTATTTGCCCATTCAATTTTCCTATTCTTGACAAAACTAATACCTGCAGAAACAGTATCAAGAATAATTTTTTGTTCATTAAGAAGTTTGTTAATATGATTTTCTGCATTTTTTCTATCTGCAATATCTCTTACAAACGCTAGAATATATTTATCTTCACCATAATTAACATATGAAGCGCTAATTTCTGAGGATAATAACTCCCCTTTTTTATTTACATCGATTGTTTCAAACTTTTGAGGTCCATCAATTTTAATCTTTTCAAAAATATCTAAAGTAAAAGAATGATCTTCAGGCAATTTTAGTTTATCAATGTGCATTCCAATAAATTCATCATCAGTATATCCAAAATATTTTAAAGCAGAGCTATTTGCTTCAACTATATGCTTACTTTCATTTATTAATATAATGGAATCATTTGCCTGATGCAATAATAGACGATATTTATTTTCATTCTTTGCTGCTAAAGCAATTGCTCTAGTTTCAGCTGTAACTATCAAAAAGAAAACAAAAGTCAGTAAAACACTAATTCCAATACCAATGAATAATGAAAACAAAGGTCTTGTTTCATCCATTCTATTAATCATTGATGGCATTGAAAATATTTCTATTGTCCAAAAATGACCAGCTAAATTTAGTTTTTTAATTGAACGAAATACGTGACTTTGTTGATTATAAACAACTTTATGTGAGTCATACATAATATTGTTCTGAGCAATAGAATCACCATCATAAATAATAACCTCAAGATCATTACTAAATTCTCCAAAAAGACCATTCATTAGGTCATTCATCCTAAATGGTGCATAAACCCAACCAATAATGTTTTTTTGTCTTTCTTCAAAAGAAGGATTTACATTATTGTTTTTATAAAGTGGAATATACATCAAAAATCCAGATTGCTTATTTTTATCAGTTTCCTGAACTAACTCAACTTTTCCTGAAATAGTTGTTTTTGCTGAGTCTCTAGCAAGCGACATTGCTAAATTTCTAATTGGCTCTGAAAACATATCATAACCAAAAGCTCTTAGATTTCTTCCACTAAAAGGTTCCAAATATATAATTGAACTATAAATATCTCTGATTCCTTCAGGTCTAATATAATAACCAGTAAATCCTTCTTCTCGAAAATCAGCAATATGCTTTTCTTTATCTTCAGGTCTAATTATTTTCGAAAAGCCAATTCCTTGAATACCTGGAAATCTATCTTCTAATTTTAGTGAATTATTATACTCCTTAAAATCATTTCTTGAGACTTTTTCAGATGCGACGAAAAGGCCGTGAGCTCCACGAAG
>CAIWET010000193.1 GCA_903911805.1 uncultured Ignavibacteria bacterium
ATTAGGCGTCGAAAAGTTCGAGAGCATTCCGAATTACTCCTATCCCGAATTTGCATTCATTGGGCGTTCCAACGTTGGCAAATCATCTCTATTAAATAGTATTGTTAATAGAAAAAATCTTGCTCACGTAAGCTCAACTCCGGGGAAAACCCAGCAAATCAATATTTACAGAGTAAACGGCAAAGTGATTTTTGCTGATTTGCCCGGATTCGGATATGCTTCAGTCGCAAAAACTAGACGTGAAGATTGGCTAAAATTAAATACTGAGTATTTATTAAACCGCGAAAACTTAAATATGGTTTTTATTTTGGTTGATGCTCGTCACGAACCTTTAGATAAAGATTTGGGGTTAATCGAGATGATGGAAAATCGCCAACGAGATTATATGGTAATTTTAACAAAAACAGATAAAATCAAACCAGCAATTGTAGAAGAAAGAAAAAAGCAGTTCGAAGAATTAACTTCGCTTTGCAGCTATTGCAAAGAAGTTTTGCCATATTCTTCTAAAACAGGGCTAGGAAGATTTCAATTATTAGCAATTATAAATAAATTTTCATAGAAAAATGGATAAACTTTATAAATTTAGTATTGAAGAAGTAATTAACGACAGCATCAACACCAAACAACAAGTTTTGGAAAGCTGTATTCCCAATATTGAAAAATGTGGAATAATATTAGCAGAAGCTGTAAAAAATGGAAATAAAATTCTATTTTGTGGCAATGGTGGCTCTGCTGCAGACGCTCAGCATATTGCTGCTGAATTAGTTGTACGTTATCGAGGAAATATAAACAGGAGAGCTATTAACGCTATAGCTTTAACTGTTGATCCCTCAATAATGACCGCTGGTGGCAATGATATTGGATATGAAAACGTATTTGCCAGAGCTGTAGAGGCTTATGGCAGAGAAGGGGATGTATTGGTTGGTATCTCTACAAGTGGAAATTCAGAGAATGTTATCAGGGCAATCAATCAAGCAAATGAACTTGGAATGAGTACTATTGGACTTTTAGGAGGAACCGGAGGAAAAATGTTAGATCTTTGCGATTATTTCGTAAATGTTCCTAGCAAGATTACAGCAAGAATTCAGGAATCTCATATAATGATTGGTCATATTTGGTGCGAAATCATCGAAGAAATCAATTTTCCTGAGCTTTTTTAAAAAAAATATTAAAAAAATAATTTTTTTTCTTGCGTATATCAAAAATTCTCCTTAATTTTGTATTCTCATTTAAACGAGACACGCCACTTTAGCTCAGTTGGTAGAGCAGCTGATTTGTAATCAGCAGGTCGTTGGTTCGAGTCCGACAAGTGGCTCTCAAAAAGCTCTTCAAGAAATTGAAGAGCTTTTTTTGTTTTATGAATATTGTCATACCGCACTTCAAGTGCGGCATTTACGTTAAATTTACAGGCTTTTAAAGTGACCACCTAAGTCAAAACGTGCATGAATACACGTTTTTGCCACCCCTCCTTATAAAAGGAGGGGAAAATCGATGGTGGAATTATTATCTTTGTAGAGACGCACTGACGTGCGTCTTTCTTCAATTCCGCCATTCTCAAGCGAAGTGAAGAATCGAGTTTAACAGTTTCGATTTTGTCATTCCTGCGAAAGCAGGAATCTACGTTTTACAAAAATATTGGGTTATGAAGATGACCACC
>CAIWET010000194.1 GCA_903911805.1 uncultured Ignavibacteria bacterium
ACACTAGTAAGTATTTTAATGAGTTCGTAATATAGAATATTATAATATTGTAAATTATAATATTCCTAAATTACTTCAAATTTGTTTTATTTATGTTCTTTAGACGTGTACTGAATTTTGCAAAAACAATAAAAATCCCAATTCCAGCTAAAAACAATGCAATTGCTGCAATCAAAAAGAAAATTGAGCCATCTGATAAATATGCTATAAAGAAAAGAAAAGCAGCCACAAAATCTGCGGCTGCTGCAAAGTACTTTCCTTTATTTAAACTAGCTAAAGGATCTTCTTTTTTCATTAATCTTCCTCAACTAATCCGTGACAATTTTTATATTTCTTTCCGCTACCACAAGGGCAAGGATCATTACGACCAATTGTTGGCTCTGTTTTACGGAATGTCTTTATTTTTTCAGCAGTATCCTGTTGCTGTTGTGGTGGCGCCTGGCCTCCGCCTTGCAAATATTCAGGAACATCATTTGAATGTTGGAATGAAAGATTTCTTTTTGGAGCATTTCTTCTTACTCTTGGAAGTCCTTCTCTTCTTTGGCGTTCGATAGCAGCCTCATCCGGTTGCTCTCTATATGTAATTTGTGGGAAATATTTGAATGCAAATAATACAAATTCTTTGTTGATTTCGTTAATTAAATTTTCAAATATTTTATACGCTTCAGATTTATATTCGAGTAATGGGTCTTTTTGTCCATAAGAACGTAAATAAATACCTTCTTTTAACTCATCCATTTCTCTTAAGTGGTCTCTCCATTTTTCGTCGATTGTTTGCAATAATGCAACTCTTTCGAGGTTAGACATAAATTCTGAACCAAGCATTTCTTCTTTTTTTCTATAGAATTCTTCTGCTGATTCAAGAATTTTAGCAACAATATCTTTATCAGCTAAAGTTTTGAATTCTTCTTTGGTTACACTCAAATCGCAAAGCAAATTAAGGCGAATTGTTTTCTTTAAATCATCAAGATTCATTTCAGCATCATCACCTGTTAACCAAGAATAAGCTAAACTTTCAAGATGTTCTAATAAATCTCCTCTTAATCTTTCGCCACGAATAGCAGTTTTTCTTCTAGCATAAATCACAGTTCTCTGCATATTCATAACGTCATCATATTCAATAAGTCTTTTACGAATACCAAAGTTGTTTTCTTCTACTTTTTTCTGTGCTCTTTCAACAGAGTTAGTAATAATTGAATGTTGGATTGCTTCGCCTTCAGGAACTTTCATTTTTTGCATTACTGACGCAATTCTTTCACCACCGAATAATCTCATAAGATTATCTTCTAGTGAAATAAAGAATTGAGAAGAACCTGGATCTCCTTGACGACCAGCACGACCTCTTAACTGTCTGTCAATACGTCTAGATTCGTGGCGTTCAGTACCAATAATTGCCAAACCACCGCTTTTTTTAACTTCGTGGTCAAGCTTGATATCTGTTCCACGACCAGCCATATTTGTTGCAATTGTTACTGCACCTTTTTTACCAGCATTTTGAACAATTTCAGCTTCTCTTTGATGTTGCTTTGCATTTAAAACATTATGAGGAATTTTTCTATTCTTTAACATTTTACTGATTAATTCAGAAACGTCAACGCTGGTGGTACCAACTAGAATTGCACGTCCTCTTTTAAGCTCTTCTTCAATTTCAACAACAATCGCAGTATATTTTTCTCTTTTAGTTCTATAAATTAAATCTTCTCTATCTTCTCTAACAATATCTCTATTGGTAGGAATAACAACGCAATCTAATTTATATATCTTTTGGAACTCACCTGCTTCAGTTTCAGCAGTACCAGTCATACCAGCTAACTTATGATATAATCTAAAGTAGTTCTGTAAAGTAATGGTAGCCATTGTTTGAGTATCTTTTTCAACGTGTACGTTTTCTTTGGCTTCAATTGCTTGGTGGAGACCTTCTGAATAGCGTCTTCCTTCTAATACACGTCCAGTGTTTTCATCAACAATCATTACTTTATTGTCTTGAATAATATATTCAACATCAATTTCAAATAAAGAGTAAGCTCTCAAAAGCTGATTAATTGTATGAATCCTGTCGCTTCTTTCAGTAAATAAAGCATATAATTGCTCGGTCTTCAAAGCTCTTTGCTCTAAAGTTAAAGAAGTATTATTTTCAATATTACTGATTTCAGTTCCCAAGTCAGGAATAATAAACATATTTGGATCTTCTTGTCCAGAAGCAAGCATATAACGACCTTTATCCATAATATCAATTGAATGATTTTTCTCATCAATTGCATAATAAAGTTCGTCATCAATTTCGTGCATTCTTGAGGAATTATCTCTCAAATATGACAATTCGGTATCTTTTAATAACTTCAAATATTGAGGATCCGAAGTTATTTTCATTAATTTTTTATGTTTTGGTAAAGCTCTGTTTGCACTTAATAAAAGTACACCTGCTTCAGCTTCATTTTCTTTTCCACCAGCTTCTAATTTTCTTTGTGCCTGAGCTACGAATTCGTTTACCAATTTAGATTGGGCATCAACCATTCTTCTAACTCTTGGGTTCATCTCGTCGAACTTCTGCTCGCTTTGGCCCACTGGTCCTGAAATAATCAATGGAGTCCTTGCTTCATCAATCAATACAGAATCGACCTCATCAACAATTGCAAACCAATGAGGGCGTTGAACCATTTCAGATGATTCGGTAACCATATTATCGCGAAGATAATCAAAGCCAAATTCGTTATTTGTTCCGTAAGTAATATCTAAATTATATAATTCTTTACGTTTGTCGTTATCCATTTCTGATTGAATAGCGCCAACTGTTACTCCAAGAAAATCATATACTGGTTTCATCCATTCGGAGTCACGTTTTGCTAAATAATCATTAACTGTAACAAGGTGAACACCTTTGCCAGTTAGAGCATTTAAATAACTAGGCAATACAGCAACCAAAGTTTTACCTTCACCAGTAGCCATTTCAGAGATTTTTCCCTGATGTTGAACTACCCCACCCATAAGCTGAACATCATAAGGCACCATTTCCCAACGGCTTTGATATCCTGAATATGAATATGTATATTCATTGTTTTTGAGTCTTTGGCAAGCTTGCTTAACAACTGCAAATGCTTCAGGTAATATTTCATTTAATGTGTCATTAGATGTAGTAAAGATTTCTTTATCTAATTTCTTTAATTCTGTTTGAAGATCAGCAACTTCATTAGCATCTAAAACTTCGTCAATCAATTTTTGCTCAATTGCAGCTTTTTTGATTTCTAATTCTTCTGTCTGGTCTTTAATATACTTTTTAAATTCATCAGTCTTAGCACGAATTTGCTCATCTGTCAAACTATTTAATTTCTCGTATTGTTCGTTGATTTCATCAACAATTGGGAGTAATAGCTTGGTATCTTTATCGTGTTTTGTACCAAATAATTTTTTAAAAA
>CAIWET010000195.1 GCA_903911805.1 uncultured Ignavibacteria bacterium
ATAACATAGCAAAATGACAAACGATTATGAATTTTTTTTTAATTTTATTTCATTTTTCTTGTTTTTTATTTGTTAATCGAGTCATTTTTAAATAATCAATTGCAAGATTCGTTATTTTTGATTAAATTTATATTTTTTAAATATGTAATTCAAGATGAAAAGTTTAAGAGATTTTGTAAAAGATACGAAAGTGTTTATTGTCGGTCATAGGGGTTCCTCCGGAACTGCTCCTGAGAATACATTTGCGTCTTTCAGCGAAGCTCTTAAAAATAGCTCTGCAATGGTCGAAGCAGATATCCATTTTTCTAAAGATAACAAAATTGTTACAGTTCACGATTTTTCAAATTTCGATGAAGAATATTCAAACGGCAAACCAAGTGACTTCCTTTTTGAAGACATTCAGAAAATTGATGCTGGAAATTGGTTCAATCCTAAATTTAAGGGTGAACGAATCCCATTATTCGAAGATGTGATTGATTTGATTTGTGGAAAGGCTTATTTGAATATTGAGATTAAAGAAATGGATTTGGAAAACCATATTTCAAGCTTCAATGAAATTCTTTCTGTAATCAAAGCTAAAAATTACGAAAACCATTTTATGATTTCTTCGTTCAATTATAAAATTCTCAATTTGATTAAAAATTTTGGTTATGATATTCCTACAGCTGCAATTCAAATTCCTCATTTAAAAATGAGTATCTCCGAAATTGCTCAATATACTGGTTGTGAAGGATTCATCTGCGATATCAATGACGTTAACGAAGAAATCGTGCACGAATCCTGCAATAATAATTTATATCTGGCTGTGTATAATATCGAGACTATTGAACACCTTCAAAAAGCTCTGGACTTTGGAATTAAAGCTATTGCAACAGATTATCCTGAAAAAATAAAGCAAATGCTTGATTCTCTAAATATTACTTTGGCATTACCTTAATCATCACACTTCTGTTATAAGCTCTTCCTTGAGGGAACTTATTATCGAAATAATAATTTTCTGGGAATTCAAAATTAACATCTTTTCTATTTGCTTTAAGTACTCTTAATGCAGTATTATATCTCTTTTGGGCTAGTTTACGGTTGTAATCTTCAGTTCCGATATTATCAGTTGACGAAACCAACTTGACTTCCAAACCTTTTTCTTTTGCTTTTTTAAATTCTTCAATTGCAAGAGGATTAATAGAACTAAATTCTGATTCATCAAAATCAAAGAATCCTAAAATATATGTGTTAGCACTATCTGAATATGTGTTATAATCGATTGAATTAACATCTGTAATTTTGTCTTCAATATTTATTTGAAAATCTATTGATTTGGTTTTGCTCTCAGAATCAACTACGTCAGTTAACATTCTTAAAGTTTTCCCACCATAAAATCCTTGATCAATAGTATAATTTTGAAGTTCTTTTTCTTCGTAAATATATGATAAATGATCATTGTCAAGCTTCATCTGAGTTTTTCCATTCAGATCCAAATCTCCCATAAATCTTGCAGGTTGAGCATCAGCATTGATAATTGGAACTGCTTTAAATTCTGATTTCTCTCCAGTAATGTTTTTATAAATTACATTTTCATTGATTAAAATATTAGTAATTTTATCATCTACAATTAATTGGAATTTAATATTATCAGCTTCTTCTAATAATTCAGGTTTATCAATATTCGAATCATCAATTGGATTTTCTTCAATAATCAATGAAGAAACTTTAAAATCATCCACAAACGCTTTTTGAAACAATCTTATAAAATTATTTACTCTGCTATCGACTACATCTTTATTTTCAGAAGTCAAGTAAGAATTAATAATTTTAAGTTTAGATTCTTTGTTTTTATTGAATTCAATAAAAATTAATTTTTTAATTAAATTGCCATTAACCAATTGCTGATTTGTAGTTTCATAATCTGCAAATTCTGAAGTATTATATTTATAATATAAAATTGAAATTACAGGAGTTTTAAAAGTTAATTTATCACGACTAATTTTATATTCCACATTGCCATAATTTCCAACTTCTACTCCATTATAAAGTACTTTAAAATCATAAGTAAAAATTGATTCTCTTGGGGGAGCTGGCAATTCTGGTTCTGGAGGAGGTGGTGGTGGCAATTTTGCAGCTTCAGGAACTCTATAAGTCATTGCCAAACCAGCATTAAAATAATTCACTTTCCAATCAATATTGCTAACAACATTATGAATGCCAAAATAATAGTTTGCAATTCCTGAAAAAATAATATCTGAGGTATTGAATAAATCATATTTCAATCCTAATGACGGCAAAACAATTGCTCCATTAAATTGTGGGATATCGCCTGATGCAGAATTTCTGATTCTTTTCAGATTTTCGAATGTTGCATTAGATGGATTGATTAAATTCTCTGCTTGGTCATATTTTTTAGTAGTTGGAATAAATAATTGAAAACCAATTTTAACACTCAAAGGAATATCTTTAATTATCTCGAATGAAGCATAAGGTTCAATTCCAAGTCCTTTCAATGTTACATCAATATTATATTCAGATTGCCCTTTTACGTATGTATTGCCAATAATAACATTCCCAATATTAGCAGTTTCACTGAATTTTGCAGAAATATCCCCATAAGAAAGTCCAACGCCAGCTTTCCAATTATATGGGAATTTTTGTTCTTTAAATGAATATTCACCAAAGCCAAGAATCCCAAATCCTAATGCAAAAGCACCTTTGAATTCGGTGCAGCAATTTGGAACATCGCTAATTTGTTTAAATGAAGAGCTATAAATATTTCCTGTACCATAAATTGCTCCGCCAAAACTCCAATTCGTCTTCTTTTCCTGTGCATTTAAATTTAAAGCAATTAAAAGCAATACTATATATTTCAATAATTTCATTTTTTCCTCTATTTAAGAATTAGTATCTGCTTTTTATCAATTCCGGCAGAATTTTTTAAAATCAAATAATAATAACCTGAGCTAAATCCCTGGAGTGGAATTACCAATTTATTCAATCCTTGAGTTACCTGATATTTTTGAGTATAAATAACAGTCCCAATCAAATCACTTAACTGAACTAAATATTCTTCGGCTTTATCAGAATTTAATTCAACATTTAAAAATTCACTAGCAGGCATTGGAGAAATTGAACGAATGTAGACGACACTACCGTTTTGAATAATTCTTCTATTACCACATAAATTCGTTATTTTTAGCATACCACTTACTGGGGCAGTTTTAACTGCTTTACCCCAAAAGGCAGATGTATTTAAGAATTCAATTGACGTAGTATCAGTTTCGGCTAATCCAGCAACTCCAGTTACTACAGCAGCTGTACCAGATCTTGCAAAATCTCCATCAACTCTAATTTTGAAAACTCTCTTGTCATTTATTATTTCGTTTGAAATAATTTTAGCAGTTCCAAAATCAGATTGAACGCTAACTGGCAAGAACATTCTTGAATTAATTGAAACTTCTGTTTCAAAAAATCTTACACCATTATAATCATAATTATTCGAATTCTCAAATGTAATTGGCATTTTCACATTTTCATCAGTTGGGTCTGCTGAAATAAATGGTCCTGTAATAGACGAATTACCAACATATGGACCTAAAATTATTTCACTTTGAGAAACGCAAGGTTTTGCTTCAATTTGCATTTTTACTGTTGAAAATGTATTACCATTCCAAAGAACTTCTAATTCAGTGCTATCACCTGGATTAATGCTAATTGGCAATGCAGTTAACATATTGAAAAAACCTGTTGGGACGAAATTTGTTTTACTGATTACAATTGGGTTATTAGACATATTAGTGATTTTCAATTTCCTGGAAGGAATTTCTGGAATAAATCTCAAATCATTATGACTCAATTTTACTTGAGTGCCAATTCCAACACCTGAAAGATTAGATGAAGAATACAGTACTTGCTGATTTGAATAAAATGCTGAAATCTTATCTAAATTTTGCCCTATAGTTTTAGGATGAAACTTAATTCTTACTCTGAGAACTTGACCAGGCAAAAGAACAGTATCTTTAATGTTTGTAAGCAATCTAAACGGTGAATCAACTCCTTTGGATATACCAATAATGTTTATTAATGCTGGAATTTTGTCATTGTTCTTTAATAAATCAATTTCTTTTTCGACAGAATCAACTAAACAAGATTCGCCAAAATCAAATGAATTCAAAACGAAATCAATATTTCTTTTCATTACATATCCCTTGATTGGAATATAATAATTTCCAAAGCAGGAATATAAAATCAATGAATCGCTTACCCAACCAGTATCTAATGGCATATAAGCAAATTGAAGAGTTCTGCAGTTGTTAACTTTGAGTGTATCAGGAAAAGTGATATTTATAAGTTTAAAATGCTTATTATTTTTAAAAGTAGTTTTATCAATAATCAAATCAACAGGTCCATTATTGCATATTTTTTTATCAAATGACAATTGTAATGGATTGTAATAGTAATTTGGTTGAAAAAATACAGAATCAACAACGATATTTGGTTTGATAATCGCAAAAGGATTATCGCTACTGTCTGATTCAGGATAAGTGAAATTTCTGATTGTAACATTTTCGTTTGAATTTCTTGCAGATGCAGCAATTGAGCCACCATCTGGAGCATAAGCCATATCAGTTAATTCTCCTACATTTCCTGAAAGAGTTCCAGGAATATTATTTGTTGGCAAATCCCAAAAAGCAATTTGTGGCTGATTTTCATTAGCCATTACGCAATATGATGATGATGGATTAAATTCCAATCCAATTGGTGTGCTTGCTGCCATTCTTTGGGTTCTGATAATCTGCTTTGTTGCGATATCAAATAAATGTGATTCTGTTTTTGTATCTGTTACAGCCGTTGTAGTTGGAGGAAAACAAGATACAGCAATCATTTTTCCATTTGGTGCCAAAGCAATTTGATAAATTATTGGAATTTCTGTGAAATCAAACTCACTAACAACATTAAAATCAGGATATGATAACACCTGAACAATATTGTTTTTATAAGCAACAACTGCTTGTTTTGTTTCTTTGCAATAATTAAATGCTGAGATTGGATAAGGCAAAGATTTTATATTGTCGATGCTGCCATCAGCAATAGAAACATTCCAAATTTCATTGCCAATTTCTGGAACTAAAGATAAGAATTTTTTATCAGGGCTTAAATACATTTCTCTAACTTTAAAAGATGTATCAATTCCAATACTAAGTTTTGGAAATTGACTACTAGCTTCAAAAAAAGCTATTGTATCCTGACGATAAATTGGATTTCTTACAAAATAGCAAACTGCAAATTTTTCTAAATCATAGTATTTCAAACCTCTAACTGAATCCTTAATATAAGGTCCAGCATCCTGATTAGTGAAATAATTCTGCAATGGAGTATATGTGTTCAAGTCCCATTCCTGTAAAATGCCATTAGTATTAGCAGTCATTAATTTTTGACCATCAAAGCTATAATCAACTCTAAAAACAGGTATATTGTCAATCTTTAAAACTTTTGTAGATGTATTTTGCATATCTTGTCTAACTCTGATTCTTGCGCTAGCAGTAATCTCATTAGGAACTTGCCATAAGAAAAATGAATCTCTTGTGGTTATAATTTGCTTCCAGGTTTTACCATCTGTTGTATATTCAACAATAGATGGCAATAAGTTAGAATTTCCCTTCCATTTAATAGTAACCCAATCGCAAGGAGCGAATTTTTCACCACCATTTGGATAAGTAACCTGTAAAACGGAGCTTCTATCCAGTGGGAACCAACCAGCAATCAAATTAACAGAAGATTCCATCCCACCATCATAATATGCAGTAACTTTTGCTCTTTTATAATTTGTATTTTGTGGTTTATATGTAACGTCAAATAAGTATTTGAAAGGTGAAATCAAATTTGTTGGAGGTAGGTTGCTATTAATAATTGATCCATACCAATAATAAGAAAAATCAGTAGTATTTGATAAAATCAATGAATCCAATCGTACATCCACCATATTTCCATCTTTAAATTTAGTCACCATAGCTTGAACATAAAGAAATTCAGCAGATTTATCGCCAATTTGGATATCTCCAAATTGATAATCTTTAAAGTATTTATCTTTATCGCTATAAATTTGAGTAAATGCAGATTCAGCAGTATAATTTCCTAAAACTGGATAAACTCTATTTTTATATTGAAAATAAATATAAGTAAATCCGAGGTTGTAAGCTCTTGAATTCCAGCTCAAAGTTTGCCAGCCGTTTGCATCAGGAGAAGTCAAATTCAATATTTTATAATAAAGATTGTCTTTATTAATCGTTATCTGGCTTTGATTGATAGTAATAGGTTTGTCATTATCATAAGCTTTGAATTTCATCTTCAAAAGAGGATATTGAGAGGCATCAATATTGTAACCTTGGTTATAATTAAAGTCAATTGAGAACTGAGAATAAGCGCTCGTTTGAAATAGTATTGTAAAAAGTAGTATTAGGAGCAGAGAGAAATATTTTTTATTCATTTTATTTATTTACTAATTCGTCTAAAAATACAACAAATTGACGGTTTAATTCGAAAAAAAGTTACAAATTAGTAAATAAAAAAATAATTTGTTATTGGGCAAAATGAAAGTTATAATTATTGGTGGTGGAATTGCAGGTTTAACGGCTGCTTCTGAGTTGATTGAAAAAGGTTTTGAGGTGGAAATCTTAGAAGCAAAAAGCAATCTTGGTGGCAGAGTTTATTCTACTTTTTTTAATCAAGCAAATCAATATATTGACAATGGTCAGCATATAATGGTTGGAGCTTATAATTTCTTTTTTAACTTTCTAAAAAAAATAGGTACTTTCGATAAATTAAAATCACCATCTGCTTTAAAAGTAATATTTTACGATGAAGAAAATAAAAGAATAGTTTTAGATGCATCCAAACTTCCTGGAAAATTGGGATTAATCTATGGACTTTTTGCAATGGAAGGAATATCTTTTAAAGATAAATTAAATTATATCTATTTGTACTTAAGAATAACAACAAATACTGTTAAATTAGAAGGAACTGCTCTTGATTTTCTTAAAAAAATGCACCAGGGCGAGAGATTAATTAAAATTTTCTGGGAACCACTGGTAATTGCTACAATTAATACTTCAATGGAAAAAGCTTCTGCCAAGCTTTTGATAAATGTGATGAAAAAATCGTTTTTTTCAAAAGCAAAAAATGCTAGAATTTTTATTCCGGAATGCGATTTTTCTGATTTGATTGACCCATTCAAAGAATATTTTGAAAATCTTGGTGGCACTATTAATTTTGGAGTTAATATTAAAAATGCAGAAATCCAAAAAAATAAAATAACAAAATTGACTGACAGCAAAGGCAATTCTTATAAAGCAGATATTTATATTTTTGCAATTCCATTCAATCAATTAATCAAAATATTTCCAGAGTATCAAGAAATATTAATAAACCAAAATAGGCATAAGATTGACAATGATTTCGCTCAAAATTCTGGAATTACTTCAATATATTTATGGTATAATGGTATTTTCTTTGATGAAGAATTTTGTGCTATTATTGGCAGAAATACACAATGGATTTTCAATCGTAATATAATATTAAATAGGAATGATAAAGATATTCAGGAATTATCTATTACTATTTCAGATTCCGATTTTATAAATAGTAAATCCCAAAGTGAATTAGTAGAAATAATTTCTAATGAAATAAATGAATTATTCCCAAAGTCTAAAAATTTTGATTTAATTTACTCAAGAGTAATAAAAGAAAAAAATGCAACTTTTACGGCAACAAAAGAAAATGAAGAAAAGCGACCTTCAAATTTAACCACAATCGCAAATCTTTTAATAGCAGGCGATTGGACAAACACAGACTTACCCGCAACACTTGAAAGTGCTGCAAAAAGTGGCAAGTCAACAGCAGAAATTTTACAAGTCAATTCCCGTTAAATTTATAACTTAAAAATAAACTAATTAATTATACGTTAATTGCCTTTTGGTAATATGAAATTCAAGAATCTTTCAGTTTTTTGAAACTTAAGAAACAAACATTAATTAATTTGGAAACAAAAAATTTTATAAATTTATAACGAAAGTAATATGAAAAAAATTCTTACACTTATCCTATTTGCTATAATTAGCACTACTGCATACTCACAAATTTATCAGGAAGTACGTTATGGAATTGGTGCCGGTACAGCAATTGCAATAAATGAAGTAAAAGACAGACAATTAAATCTTTCATTAAAAGCTTCAGTTAGATATCCATTTTCAGAAATGTTTTTTGCTGATTTAAATGTTGGTTATTTAAATAATAGCGGTATGACTTATTATGAAAAAGAATATAAAACTTCATTAATACCTATTGATTTAAGATTAAACTTTGCACCAATTATTATCAATGATTGGCTCCCTTATGCTTTTGTTGGTATTGGTGGAGATATGTTTAGTGTTGTTGATGCTTCTCCTGCTGCTGCAAGTGACGCAAAAGAAAGTGGTTTTGCTCCATTTGCAACACTTGGTGCTGGAATTGAAAGAAAAATTAATGATAATTTTTCTCTTGATTTAAATATTTCTGGAAATCCACATTTCACTGACGATTTAAATGGTGAGCACGACAATAGAAATGATGGTTTTTGGAATTTCACATTATCATTATTTTGGACTCCAGGTTCAGACAAAAGAGATGAAGATGGCGATGGCTTATCTGAAGAATTTGAATTACAATTAGGAACAGATCCTAAAAATGCTGATACTGACGGTGACGGTTTAAATGATGGTGTTGAATTCAATAAATATAAAACTAATCCTAAGAATGCAGATTCTGACGGCGATGGTTTAAAAGACGGTGTTGAAGTTAACGATACTAATACTGATCCTAACGTTAAAGACACTGATAATGATGGCTTAACTGATGGTGATGAAGTTTTAAAATATAAAACTGACCCACTAAAAGCTGACACTGATGGCGATACATTAAAAGATGGCGAAGAAGTAAGCAATTACAAAACTAATCCTTTAAAAACTGATACTGACAATGATGGCTTAACAGATGGCGATGAGATCTTTAAATACAAAACAAGACCATTAGAAGCTGATACTGATTTAGATAAATTATCAGATGGTGATGAAGTTTTAAAACATAAAACTGATCCATTAAAAGCAGATACTGACGGCGACGGCTTAAATGATTTTGATGAAATAATGGTTCATAGAACAAATCCATTAGAAAAAGATACTGACAAAGGCTCAGTTGAAGATGGAGTTGAAGTAAATAGAGGAACTAATCCTTTAGATAAATCTGATGACGTTGCAGCTAAAGCTACTGATGATTTCTTAAGTAAAAAAGATGCTAAAATCGAACTTGAAGGTGTATTTTTCGATACTGGTAAATCAGATATTTTACCAACTTCAGAAACAGTTTTAAATAGAGTATTCAAAACACTAAAAGACAATCCTCAGGTTAATGTGGAAATTAGTGGCCACACAGACAACGTTGGAAATAAGAAGAAAAACCAAAAATTATCTGAAGAAAGAGCTAACTCTGTAAGAACTTGGTTAATTAACAAGGGTATTTCAGAAAGCAGAATGACTGCAAAAGGTTATGGAGATGCACAACCAAAAGTTGCTAATGATACTCCAGAAAACAAAGCAAAAAATAGAAGAATCGAAATGACAAGAACAGACAAATAATAAAATGAGTTGAAAAATAAAAAAAAGCCGGTTAATTTAATTGACCGGCTTTTTTTGATATCTTAAGGCATAATGTCCAATTTCATCGTCTGACCATTTTTTAATAGCATTTCAACATATACTAATCCATATTTATGATTGGCTCTATATATAACTTTTTTAGCAGTTTTATCGCTTTCTGGTAGATCCTGTTCAATTTTTGTAGTTTTAATCAACCACAATCCCATTGGCCATTCATCTTTCCCAGTTTTTTCGGTAATTTTCCTAACTTGTTTAGTACCATTATCAGTAGTGAATGGATATTCAGTACCAACTCCGTCATTAAATTTAACTAAAGTCCAAGGTCTGTCTCTTCTGAAATAATCCTGAATACCTTCTGTGGTAATCTTGAATTTAAAATCCATAACAATATTACCTTTACCATCTAGATATTTATCAGACAATAATACAGCAATCTTCGCTGAATCAGGATATCCCACCAAACTACTTTTGATTTTATAAACAACAACGCCATCGGTATTGCTCTCAACAGTCATTCTTCCGCTTGGCAACTCATTGCCATCAATTGTCAAATATGTATAGGATACATAACCTGGCTTTGTAATTTCAAGATTTGGATCTCCACCTAAAACATTTGGGTCATCCGCTGGAGGATTTAGCAAATCACAAGCAGTAAAAAGTAATATTGCTGTTAAAGTAAAAAGTATTTTTTTCATAAAATTCACCTAATATTATATTATTATATTTTAAG
>CAIWET010000196.1 GCA_903911805.1 uncultured Ignavibacteria bacterium
AAATAAGGAAAAATAATATGTTATCAATAAAGAAAATGTTCGTAGGAAAAGCAAAAACCACAAAATTAATGTGGGTACTAAGCTTTGCGTTAGCATTTCTTCTAATTGCAGCGGAAGGTTTTGCTCAGAGTAATTACGAATTCTCCTTGAAGCTTCGCAGAATGGGCAACCAGATAGGCGCAGAGATTTGGGCTCGTTCATTGAACACATCAGCACCTAAACTCGGGTCAATGACATTTCCTGTTACTTATAACAGCGCGTATTTATCACCAGCATCATTAACTTATGATTTGTCAAAAACAGACTCTGTTGATAGTGATGTTAATCAGGCACCAAACTTGCCTTATAGAGAAATTACTTCTCTTTACAATTCAGCAAATGGTTATAATGCTTTAATGGGCGCAAATGGTTCAGGCTATAGCGAAATTGAAGCAACATTTACTGGCTCAGCTTCTACAGAAGGTGTTCAGCCTTTGACAACAGGTAGAGGTTATTTCATCGGTAAATTAGTGTTTAATATCATTAATCACGCAACTTTATCAGATGTTGAATTATGTCAAATAGCTTTAAAGACATCTGGAATTCCAGCAATGGTTATTTCAGACGTAAATGGAAATATTAAAACAGTAAATACAGATTTCACAGTTTTAACTCCAGAAGCAATGTCAATTAGAGGTATTACAGTATTAAATCCTAATGGTCCTACAGAAGTTGTTAATATGTCAGCTACATATAGCTCATTAACAGTTGCTGGCTATCCTGTATATTTTGAAAGATCAGGCTTAGTTAATCCATCAGTATTTAATTATGGAACAGATGCAGTAGCATATACAATGGGTTATTCATTGGATGGCGGCTCATCTTGGACAAATGACGTATTAAGAGTAGCTGAAACAACTAACCCAGTTGCAGCAGCAGCTTATGATAATATGGCTTCAGGTAGCATTACAACTAAAACAGGAACTCTTCCTGGTTATACTATTACAAAAGGTAGTGGATCAGCTTTGACTTCAGGTTATAATGGTATAGTAAGAGTTATTTGGAAAGCAGACGAATTCTTTGCATTCCGTTCAGAACAAGCTAAAATTAAAATTTGCCAGATTGCAACAAGCGGTACTGGTGCAGATATTGATTTGAGATCAACAGGAACAGTTTGCGGAACATCAAACTTAAACTTTACATTGTCAAGATTATTCTTTGTACAATTAGATGGCGCAACAAATTATTTCAAAACAGCTTGCAGTTATTCAAATGCAACTCAGTTAACAGCTGAAGCTTGGATTAACTTGAATGCTTATGGTACAGTAGGAGCAAATCCTGGTATTATGGTATCAAGTGCAGGTTCAGCATCACCAGAAGAAGGTGCTTGGATGCTTTATTTGAAAGATGGAAAATATCCAGCTTTTAGAGCAAGAGAAATAATGGGCAGAGGCACAAATGGTTATATTGCAGAATTAGTATCACCATATGCATTGTCAGTTGCAAATTCAGATATTACTTTGAATTCATCAGTAGAATCAGAAGCACACAGAAATAATTGGGTACACGTTGCAGCAACAGTAGCAAATAATGTAGTAACATTGTATGTTAATGGTCAAAGCGTAGCAACATATACAAATACAAATGCAGTTGATATCAGAATGAAGACTTTCACACATCCAATCTGGATTGGTGTAAATCCAAATTTAGGTATTGATGCAGTTGATTATATTAAAGCAGGTATCAAAGAAGCAAGAGTATGGAGAGTAGCTTTAAGTGCTGACCAAATGTTACAAAGAGCTTCTGGTGTAAATGATCCAGCTGGTATCACATCAGCAATCAACCCAGTAGTTGGTTCAGAAGACTTAAGAGCAGCTTTGGAATTATATTATGGATTCCAAGGAAACCGTTCAGATTTAGCTTCAAATACAACATATCAAAATGGAACTTGTTCAGTAGATTATTACAAAAATGATGTAATTACTAACAATTTTGTACCTTTCAGACCTGACAAAGGCCATATTAAAATCATTTCCCCAATCGGTGGCGATGGCGTTAAAAATAAAGTTGGCGATACATTCCAAATTCGTTGGATTGGTTATGGCTTAGGTTCAACAGCTACAAATTCACACGATATTCAAATTGAATATAGCCGTGATGGTGGTTCAAATTGGGCAGAAGCATTAGACAATACAGTAATGCCAGCAGGTTTACCTTTAAATCAAGTTGAAATCGAATCAGGTTATGCAACTTGGAAACCTTATAACAGTGTTACTGAATCAGGTGCTTATCACGATTTACAAGGAATTGCAAATCCAACAAGTACAAACTATGCAAAATCAACAATTATCAGAATTAGTGGTATTACAGCTAATGGCCAATCAAACATTTATGATGTTTCTTCAGCATTCTATGTAGCTCCTAATTTCGGTTTAAGAATTAATGAAAATTCACAAGTATATGTACCAGCAGGTATGGATTTGAATTTAACTAATGCAGTAACATTTTTGGAAGCTTGGATTAATCCATACCGTTTCCCAACAGTTACTGAAGGTTATATGCCAATTCTTAGCAAAACAGATGGTACAACAGGTCATTATTTGTTATCAATTTTACCTACAGGTCAGTTACAGTTTACTTTAACTGATGCAGCAGGTGTTGCACACGTAGCAACTAGTGATGCAAACTTACCTTTAAAACAAGCAAAAGTAGAAACAACAGACTCATTATGGTCACACGTTGGTGTTTATGTTAATTTAGCAAATGGTAATGGTCAATCAACAATTAAATTCTATATTGATGGTACACCACAAACAAGTGATGCATTAACAACACAATTAGGATCAAATGTAGTAATTAATCCTACAAATACTTTGCCTACATATTTTGGTTACAAACCAGGAACAGATTCAAAATCATTCTTGGGTGAATTAAGAGAAGTTCGTTTCTGGAACAGTTATCCAGCTGCACAACAACCAACAGGTTTAGAATCAGCAGATAATCCAACAGATATGACAAAATTCATACAAGGTGCATTAACAGTTCATGCTGCTGATTTATTAACAGCTCCAATTAACTATCAAGAAAATTTAGTAGCTGCTTTCTCATTCAATGGTGGTGAATTCTTTAATGCAGGAACACCAAAATCAATTACTTCTACTAACTCTAACGTAAAAGCTTTAGTTAATACAAATGCTGTAATTGGTGTTGCATCAAACGGAACAACTTATATGCCTACAAGACCTTACTTAAAATTAGTTGAACCAGTATTCCAACAAATAGTTCCTAATTCAACAACAGCTTTAAGAGTTCGTTGGGTTGGTTACGATTATGATGGTGTATCTTTCAAAACAGGTGACAATGCTACTAATGAAGATTCTGATATGGAATATTCAGTAGAAGGTGGCGGTGGTGTTATTATTCAACCTTATGAATTTGTATCAAGTACAAAATTTAACGCAGCTTACACAAACGCAATGTCTCTTGGTTTAACAACTGATCAGAGATTCTTAGGAACAACAAGTCAAAAACAATATGGATCAGTATTGAATGTATCTATTGCAGATCCAGATTTAAACAATGATAAAATTTATACAGATCAAAGCCCAATTGGTGCTGCTAATACAAATGCAAGATTAAGATTAACTGGTAGAGCTACTATCAATAGTGTTTCTCCTTACTCTTTCAATGATTTTACAACATTAAGAACTGAAGGTCAGTTATTCAGTGTAACTCCTCCATCAAACTTTACTGTAAGAGCTTTATTAGAAGGTTTCCATTCAGGTTCAGATCAAGATATCAATAACGTTGGTACTACATTTGATAACTTAGGTATTAAAATTAGCTTATTCAACACTGTTGCTGGTTTACCAGGTACAAAAGTTGATTCTAATGTTTCTACTTTCAGATATGAAAATGCTAACTCATTAAACGCTGGTTTAGCTCCTAATAGAGGTTTAG
The DNA here is from genome assembly GCA_903911805.1 of uncultured Ignavibacteria bacterium. Taxonomy (GTDB): domain Bacteria; phylum Bacteroidota; class Ignavibacteria; order Kapaibacteriales; family UBA2268; genus CAIWET01. Next base: position 3,940 of record CAIWET010000196.1, read on the forward strand.
ACGGTTCTAAATTTGCAAATATTCCTTTCATCTTTACAAAAATTAATGATGGAAAATATTTCGTAGTGTTAGAACATTTAAATCACTTACCTATTATGAGTAGATATGCAGCTCCATTCTTCTATAATGGTGATGACTTAAATACTTGGACTATCGAATCAGGTTGGGATTTCCAAACTTGGGGACAAAATGCAACTCCAACTGCAACTGATAAAATGAACATTAGTACTGATAATATTTATTCAGGAAATGGTTTATACTCAGCTTACGGTTCTACAGAAATCAACAAAAACGTTGCTGGATTTGATAAAACAGGTCTTAACTTTACACAAGGACAAGAAACTGCAACATCAAACAGAATGGCTGCTTTAGTAGCTGGTGACGTTCTTCGTGACGGTAAAATTGATGCAGCTGATCGTATTCAGGTTAGATCAGACATTGGTTCAAACACACATAGATCAGACGTAACTGGTGACGGTTTTGTTAATGGTCTTGATAGAGATATCGTTGACAGAAATTCAAATAAAATTTCTTCATTGGTTGACTTAACAGTTGTTACTTACGGTGCAAATGGTCAAAAACAAGACGTTCCTATGTTCCCTTATATGGTTAAAGGTAACCCACTTGAAACAGTTTCTCCTTTAGATCCTGCTAAATCTATTGAATTAAATGATGCAGCTAAAGCATTCATTGCAAACGGTAGCAAAAGAACAGAATCAAAAGAAAGCAACACTGTATTAGGCGGCTTAAACTATAAAGTTACAGCAGAAACAAAATTAGAAGGCGATATCGTTAAAGTTAGCATGTATATTACAAATATTGGTGGCGATTTCGCTCCAGGTAACTGTACATTCGGTTTAACATACGATCCTAATAAACTTGATTATACTCAATTAGACAATACTACAGCAAATCCATTTGCAAACAGATTAGATTTAGGTTATGATAAAGCTTATTCAGCTCCTAAAGCTATTACTCCAGACCCACTTGGAAATGTTAGAACAATTGAAATTGATTATGACGGTTACGTACGCCCAACAGGTTGGAATGTTCCTAGAAAAGCAACTTTATTAGGTACAATCAACTTCAAAGTAAAATCATTCGATACTGATCAATTCAGCTTTGGATGGAATAAAATGACAGTTGTATTAACAACAGACGGTAAAAACGTAACAAAAGACGGTACATTCGATATTATTGCTCCTATCCAAATTACAAAAGCAGCTGCTATCACAGTTCCTAACGGTGGTGAAGCTTGGAGACCTAGCAAATTATATTCAATCACTTGGTTAAAACCAACTGCAGACGTATTAGCAAATATTGAATTCTCAGCAGACAATGGCGCAACTTGGACAAAGATTACTTCAGCTCCAGTAAACGTTTATAACTCAGCTTACAATTGGACAACTCCAAAAGTAAATTCAACAATGTGTTTAATAAGATTAGTTAAAGCTGACGGAACAGAAATCGACAGATCAAATGCTCCTTTCTCAATTTTACCAGCTCCTAGCTATATTACAAGACCTTCAGCTGCAGATCCTATCTACAGAGGCGGCGTTGCAGACTTTATTAAATTTAAAGTTGACGACCAGTCTAAAGTACGTTTCGAATTCTCAGACAATGGCGAAGGTAACTGGATGCCAGTATCTTCAAGCATTAACTCAGACAATGGACAAGTTTCTTGGACATTACCTACAGTAAATACTAAAAAAGCTATGGTTAGAATGTTAAATTCAGAAACAGGCGAAGTTATCGCAGTTTCAGAAAACTTCAAAGTATTAGCTGGTAGTGTTAACATTACAAGTCCTAGAACAAACGACGACGTTAAAGTTGGCGAACAAAGAGCAGTAAGATGGACATTTGATAACGTATCAATGTTCGATATGCAATTCTCTAAAGACGGTGGCGTTAATTGGGAAGCTATTTCAAGAGACGTAAATGCTATTACAGGCAAATATACTTGGAATGTTCCAAATATCAATACAAACAAAGCAATCGTTAGAGCATTGTGGGAAAATGATCCAGAAATGGAATACAGCAGATCAGGTCAATTCACAATATCAGGTACTCTTGATGTTGAAGACTTAACTGGCGCTTACAGCTTTGAGCAACCAGCTCCTAACCCATTCCAAAGCGACATTAACGTAACATTCTCTATTGCAACAGAAGAAAAAGTAAATGTTAATATTTACAATGCAACAGGTATGTTAGTAGCAACAGTAGCAAATGAAACAATATTCGCAGCAGGAACTCATACATTGAAATTCAATGGTTATGATTTACCTTCAGGTGTTTATTACATTCACGTAACTGCAGGTGCTTTCAGTTCAATTCGCGAAGCAATTCATATTAAATAATATTAATTGAATTGAATTTCTTAAAAAGACCGGTCACAAGCCGGTCTTTTTTTTGTTAAAATAGCTTGTCATTCCGCACTTGATGAGGAATCTACGATAATAAAATCGAACTCGCCACGCCCACCCCAAAAAGGTTGTCCCAAAAGTGTCATTTCGAACGAAGTGAGAAATCCAGGAATTTTGTAAGTCGTTGATTTACTGGATTCTTCGCTACGCTCAGAATGACGAAGCAAGTTTTATCTTGACTTTAGCGACAACCTCCTTAAAGATTGATGGATAATTATTTGACTGTAGAGACGCATTGCTGTGCGTCTCTCTTCTTTGCCGTCATTCTCAATCGAAGCGAAGAATCTGGTTAAAATATATAACGCCATCGGCATTGAATTTACCCCACCCCAAACCCCTCCCCTTGAAGGGAGGGGCTTGAAGATAGATATTTCCAATCTCGCTCAGGGAGTTTATTTTATTAGGGTTGGTGATAGGTTTGAGAAGTTTGTGAAGATGTAGGGATGATGGGGTCCACCTTTGAGGTGGGCTCCATCTTTGGAATTGGCTTCGATACGATGCTTTCGCATCTACTTAAGCCAACGGGTCGAACTGGTCACCAGAGTAAATTCCGAAGGAATTATATGAAATGACTGTTAAAAAAATAAAGGAAACCAAAAGATACTAAAAACTTCATTGTTATCGAACATCTGAAATAAATTTGAGAAATTTGTGTAGATAAATTGATAAAGATTTTGGAAGAATAAAAAATATAATGTAATTTGCAAAAGTTACATTTTTTGAATAGGAAAAAGTATGCTGAAATTTTTTTTACTTATATTCTTAATAATAATTTCATATCAAGTGAAATCTGAAGAACCATTTTGGGAAAAATTAAATGGTACTAATATTGGTCAAATCAATAGTATGGTAGAAATTAAAGAAAAAACGTATTTAATTGCAGCAAATGGTATTTATAAAACAACAGACGAAGGTAAGAATTGGTTTCAAGTCTATATTGGTAATTATTTCAAAAAAATAATTTGCTCAAAAAAAGGTGTTATAGCTGCTATCGCTTCAGATTGGTTTCACTTTGATGGGTGTTATGATAAGGTAATTATATCTAAAGATGAAGGTAAAACATGGGATGAAATCTATAAAACTAATACTAAAATGGATTACTGCATTACTCAATTAAGCTTTAATGGTAATGATGAATTATACTTTATTGAATTGAAAGATAGATATATTATTTCTGATAGTACATATATTATCTTTTATTCAAAAGATTATGGAAAGACACTATTAGAATTTAAAATTCCAGTATTTGATTCCTCTAAATATAATTATTTAGGAATTTGCGATTTTTTTATATCAACAAATAATAATTTATATCTAAGTTTTACAAATTATTATAATGGTAATTCCGATGCTGATGCTTTTCTATTTAATTCAAATAATAAAGGTAAAAACTGGAGAAAATTAACTGATTTTGGTCGTTCTTATAAATCAGTTTTCACTTTAGATGAAAAGACAGTATATGTTAATTACGATATTAATGGCGGTTGGTGGGATGGTCATTTGGCTAAATCAGAAGACAGTTGTAAAACCTGGAATACTTTTGAAGTACCATTTTCAATTGATAAATTTGTAGTCGATAGTAATAACATCTATGCACTCGAAATTGGTCCTCATACCGATTATAATCATTATAATACATTTTATAGTTCATCTGATTTTGGGGAAACTTGGGAAAAAGTAACATTAGACCAAGAATATTTTTATACTGATTTATTTTTAGATAGTAAAAAGAATTTATTTTTAATGACAAGAAATGGACTGATACATTATAATACAAAGACCAAAGAATACTCAAATAGAAGCAAAGGTTATACTTTCAGTGAATCAACAAATATGGCATTTACAAAAGATGGAACAATATTCTCAACTTCTTTAGATGGAGTACATAAATCAACAGATGACGGAATAAGTTGGACTTCTTGTGGATTAGATACAATAAGACTGACATCAATTTTTATAACAAAAAATGATAATATATATGTTTCAAGTGGAAGAACTCACATTAATCCTACTGGAGAAGAAAGAGCGTTTTATCGTTCAACTGATAAAGGATTAACATGGGTAATGAAAGCAAATTGGTGTATTGATGATTTAATAGAATTAGATAATGGCGAAATATGGGCAAGTGTAATAAAATCAACAGACAATGGTGAGACTTGGATAAATAATGATAAATTAACTGAATTACCTTTATTCTTTAAACAAAACAGATTAGGAGAAATATTAATAGTTTTCAATAAATTAGGGTTATATAAGAGCAAGGATAATGGAAATACATTCAAAAAAGTAAGTGATCAAATGCCGACAACAATTGAATTTCATCCCTATACTGATTATTGCATAAGTGATTTCGGATATTCAACAGACAATGGAGATACCTGGAATAATAATTATAAAATAATCAGCTATGGTACACATGATTCATTATATAATTTTATTAATGTTGATTATTTTAAAGAAGACAAAATTAATTACCTTAAAAATAATTTTTCTGAAACAATGGATATAAGAAGTGGAATGGATACAATTTGTCATAGATATGAAATAAAAACAGCCCCAAATGGCTATATATATCTAATGACAGCTGGAGCAGGAATCTTTAGAAGTCGACAAAAATATGTATCAGTAAAAGAACAAGAATTAATTCTATCAAATAATTTAATTAGTCCCAATCCTGCAAGTGAATATATAGAAATAAGGCAACCTTCGGAAGGTTTGAAACCTTCCGAAGGTTATAATATCCAAATCTTCAACATATTCGGCGAGAAGAACCCCACCCTAGCCCTCCCCATAGGGGCGGGAATAGGAAAAGTCCTCCCCAATGGGGAGGATTTAGGTGGGGTTTTAAGAATAGATATTTCTAATCTCCCAGCAGGGGTGTATTTCATCAAAATTGGTGATAAATTTGAGAAATTTGTGAAATTGTAAAGGAATGATGGGGTCCACCTTTGAGGTGGGCTCCATCTTAATGTTGGCTTCGATACGATGCTTTCGCATCTACTTAAGCCACCGGGTCGAACTGCTCACCAGAGTAAATTCCGAAGGAATCGTATCGAAATGACTGATAAAAAAAATAAAGGAAACCAAAAGATACTAAAAACTTCATTGTTATCGAACATCTGAAATAAATTTGAGAAATTTGTGAAGATATAAAAAAAATCCCGTCATTTTAGTAATGACGGGATTTTTTTTTATTTAATGAGCAATTAAAAATTATGCATTATTTTTTGCTATAATTTCGAGTGCTTCTGCTATTGTTTCTTTTACGTGATTAACAGAATTCATAAATAATCCTGTTTCTTCATCATTAAGTTTTAATTCAATAATTTTTTCAACACAATTTTTACCTAATACTACTGGAACGCCAACTACTGCGTCATTAACGCCATATTCGCCTTCTAATAATACTGAGCAAGGAAGAATTCTTCTTTGATCTTTTACAATTGATTCAACCATTTGAACAACTGATGCTGATGGAGCATAATATGCTGAACCAGTTTTCAAGTATTTAACGATTTCACCACCACCACCAGCTGCTCTTGCGCAGATAGCATCCATTCTTTCTTTTGGAATTAAATCAGTAACAGGAATACCAGAAACAGTTGTGAATCTTGGAAGTGGAACCATTGTGTCGCCGTGTCCACCTAAAATCATTCCACGGATATCTTGCATTGAAACGCCTAATTCCATTGAAATGAATGATACGTATCTAGATGTATCTAGAATACCAGCCATACCAACAACTTTATTTCTTGGTAAGCCAGTTGCTTTTAATGCTAAATATGTCATAACGTCTAAAGGATTAGAAACTACGATATAAAAAGCGTTTGGTGAGTATTTAACTGCATTGCTGATGCAAGTATTTACGATATTTGCATTGATGATTAATAAATCATCTCTAGTCATACCTGGTTTACGTGCTAATCCAGCAGTTTGAATAACGATATCTGAATTTGCTGTTAAAGCATAATCATTTGTACCGATAATTCTTGAATCTGATTCTAAAACAGGCATTGATTCATACATATCTAAAGCTTTTCCTTCAGGAATACCTTCTAAGATATCAATCAAAATAATTTCATTTGCTAATTCTGCATTTGCAAGCAGTTGTGCTGTTGTTGCGCCTACGTTGCCTGCGCCGATTACTGTAATTTTCATTTTTTTTCAATCCTTTTTTTTTATTTAAAAGTCTTTTTTCAAAAATAAGAAATTCTTAGATATTAATAATCTTTATTTTTTTAATTATTTTCTTTTGGTATATAAAAACTAAAAATACTTCCAATTTTCTCTTGACTTTCGACTTCAATAAAGCCATTATTTAACTCAATAAATGATTAACGTTTATTCT
>CAIWET010000197.1 GCA_903911805.1 uncultured Ignavibacteria bacterium
AAAAAAATATTAAAATAAGAAGATTAAATATACGTTTTTAATATCTGTATGAACATTTAGTAATATAAAAAGGGTTAAAATAAATGGAATTTTTAACAAAAGAATCATTCAAAAATAAAGTATTTAATTTTGAATCAGAAACAGAATGGAAATTTTTAGGTGAAAAGCCTGCAATTATAGATTTTTATGCCGATTGGTGTGGTCCTTGCAAAATGGTAGCTCCTATTATGGATGAATTATCTAAAGAGTATGAAGGAAAAGTAGATATTTATAAAATTGATACTGAAGCTGAACAAGAATTAGCTGCTATGTTTCAAATAAGATCAATCCCTTCAGTTTTATTTATTCCAATTGCAGAACAACCAAGAATGGCAGTTGGAGCATTACCAAAAAATGGTTACGAACAAGCCATAAGCGAAATATTTAATATTACAAAATAATGATAAATAAATACAGATATTTCATTGGTGTAATTGTAGGTTCCATAGCTGGATTTGGTTATTACTATTTCTTTGGATGTACAAATGGATGTCCACTTTCATCTAATTGGATGATTATGACTGGATATGGTTTAGTATCAGGGTTATTAATTGCTATGCCATCAAAAAAGAAAGAAAAAAAAGCCGAGTAAATCGGCTTTTTTTTATATAAATTATTAATTATAATTGTTGAATCATTTTCTTAGCTCTTGGCACGTAATCACTTTGTGGATATTTACTTATGAATGATTGAAATGCTTTTTTTGCTTCTGCATAATCACCTTTTTTTGTCAAACATTCTGCAACCAAAATTTGAGCATTGCTTTGTTTAGAATGGCTTTTCTGCTTAATTACTTTATTCAAATTTTCAACTGCTTGATCATATTTTTTTAATCCATAATAAGATTCACCTAGCCAATAATATGTGTCAATTACTTTAGTTGGATTATTCTCAGAAGCTAAATTTTTATTTAATAATTCAATCGCTTTTGAATAATCGTGAGCTTGGAAAGATTTTAATGCTAATTCGTAATTATTTACATTAGATGATGTTTCCTTTGCAGTATTTTGTGATATTGCTGGTTTTTCTGGTTGTTTAGCAACAACTGGTTTAGCCATTTTTTTAGTATCTTTTGCCTTAACATTCTCATCTTTTGAAACAGTTTGAGTTACTTGCTTTTTAGTTGCTTTTTTAATTTTTTTGGTAGCAGGCGCTTTAACAGCTTTTTTTTCAACATCTTTCTTCTTTGGACTTTCAATTGCAGCTTGTTCATTCGAATCCTCGGCTTCATCAGAATTTATTATATCAATAGAAGATGCTTTAGCAAAAACAATGTTTGTAGGCTTTTCTTTTGGTTTAGCTTCAATAATTTCTTTTTTAAATGATTTTAAAGATTCTTTAATTTCTGTAACATCATTTTGAAGAGTATTAATTTGCCCTTTAATAACAGTTTGAGCATCAGCTAATAATTTCATTTGTTCTCTTAAAGTAGGAATTTTTCTTCCATTTGTTTCTGTATTATTTTGAGCAACAGCATTAGATGAATTTTTAGAAGAAATTTTATCAGCAAAATCTTTAATAGATGCAACTTCAATATCTTTTTCTTCATTATCTTCTTTTTCAACAACTGAAGAATTCTTGATTTGATTATATTTTTCTTCTAATTGAATGTCATTATTAGATTGAGATTTTTTGGCAAAATCTTTTTTCCCATTTCTTATACTTTTGGTTGATGAACAACTTGATAACATATTCGCCATAGATAAGGCGGCTATTATTAACCAAATGTATTTTATTGACCATCTAAATTTGTCAATATTTGGCACAAATCTCTGTTTCATCGCATCTATCCTTGATATTTTAATAATTTCATCCCTACAAGAATCTTATTTTTCAATTTATATGCCAAAAAAATTGACTATGATATTTTTAAAAATTCACTATATTGCAAAGTGTAAAAATTTAATTTTGAGAATAATGAATATTTTAATAATAAATTGGCAAGATATTAAAAATCCTTTTGGTGGTGGAGCTGAAGTTCATCTTCACGAAATTTTTAAAAGAATTGTAAAAATGGGTCATAATGTAACATTATTATCCTGTGAAATTGACAATGAACCTTTAGAAGAAATTATAGATGGAATTAGGGTGATTAGAAAAGGCAAACGAAATATTTTCAATTTTTACGTGAAAGGACTATATAAAGAAATTTCTTCAAAAGAAAAATTCGATATTGTAATAGATGATATTAATAAAATTCCTTTTTATACCCCGCTTTTTGTTAAAGAACCAATTTTAGCTATTTCACACCACTTTTTTGGTAAATCAATTTTTAAAGAAGCAGGTTTACTTCAAGGACTTTATGTTTACCTAGCAGAATGGTTAATGAATTTTATTTATAAAAAATCAAAATTTGTTGTTGTTTCAAATAGTACTCTCGATGAATTTTTAGATAAAGGATTTGATAAAAAGAACTTTTCGATAGTTTATAATGCAGTTGATGACTCATTATTGCCAATGCAAGTTTCTGACAAGTTTCCAGACCCAGTTATTACATATTTTGGACGATTAAAAAAGTATAAATCAGTTGACCATTTATTAAAAGCATTTGCAATGGTTAAAAAAGAAATTCCAAATGCAAAATTATGGTTAATGGGTAGGGGAGACTTTCAACCATATTTAGAAAATTTAGCAAATGAATTAGGAATTATAGATTCGACAAAATTCTTTGGATTTGTCTCAGAAGAAGATAAAATCAAATATTTAAGCTTATCTCATATAGCTGTTAATACTTCAATTAAAGAAGGTTGGGGAATAACAAATATTGAAGCAAATGCTTGTGGAACTTTAGTTATATCATCAAATTCTCCAGGATTAAGAGATTCTGTAAATATTGGACAATCTGGTTTAATTTACGAATATGGAAATATCGAAGATTTATCATCTAAAATTATTGATTTATTAAAAAACAGATCTGAATTTGAAAATTTATCTCATGGTGCTGTCGATTGGGCAAAATTATTCACTTGGAATAAATCTGCTGAAGAGATGCTAAAAGTAATTAATAAACTCATCAAAAAATAAAGCATATTGTGAAAATATTTATAAAAATTAATTTTTAAGTCTATCTTAAAGCATTGAAAAACAAAAATTAATAAAATATTAACAAAATCTTTATCGTTACAAAATAATCTTTGTTGAAATGAATTAAATTCATTAATTTGAATTTAAAGAAAATTTATTGAATAAAATGTTTTTTTTAATCATAGATAAAGGGCTTAAAATGAGATTTTTTAAACTCACTGTATTATCAACATTTCTATTGTCTTATTTATCATTTTCTGGTGGTTTTCAGTTAAATGATCATAGTGCAAGAAGTATTGGTTTGGGATTTTCAACAGTTGCAAATGTTAATGACGCATCTGCAAATTACTTTAATCCTGCTTGTTTAGGACAAAATCCTAATGATTTCAGTATTTCCTTAGGTGCAAGTTATATTATGCCTAGTGGGACATTCACAGGTTTTACAACTTTGAATGAACAAAACACATCTACTTTAGAAACTTGGAATTTTTTAATTCCTAACTTTTATGCTTCCTGGAAATCTCCAATTAAAGGATTGAATCTAGGTTTAGGTGTTTTTGTACCATTTGGTTTAGGAACAAGATGGCCTTCAGATTGGGCTGGAAGATTTAGTTCAGTTGAAACATATCTTCAAAACATTGAAATCAATCCAAATATTTCTTTTGATTTTGAAATTGCTGGAATGCCAATGTCAATTGCCGCTGGTTATGGATATGTAATAAGTGATGTATCTATTCAAAGACATCTTTCAACATTTACTCCAGAACCTGTTTTAAAATTGGCAGGAAACAGTACTGGTACTACTTTTAATTTTGGTTTAAATGCAGAATTTGTTAAAGGATTAAAATTAGGTATTGCTTATAGACATAATATTAAAGTTGATTATGAAGGTGATGTAACTTACGAAAACGTCTCAGGTTTAGAAGCTTTATTTCAATCAAGCAAAGGTACAACAAGTTTAAATTATCCAAATGATTTAAAAGTTGGTTTATCATATAAAATTAATGAAAAAACTACAGTTGAAGCTGGTATCAATTATGTTGGTTGGTCTTCTTATGATTCATTAATAATAAATTTTGACAAAGGTCCTGGTAATCCTGCTTCTACATATAGATCTGCAAGTGCTAGATTATACAAAGATGTTATTGCTTACAGAATAGGTTTAGAACACCTATGTACAGACGCTATTACCGGTAGATTAGGATTTACATTTGATCCAATGCCAGTAGAAACTAGCCACGTTGAACCAATGTTACCAGAAGGTAATAAATTGATGGGATCTATTGGAATGGGTTATAAATTTAATAATCATTTTAGCTGCGATGCGGCTTATATGGGAATTTATGCATTACAAACTGAAACAGTTGGCAATCCAAACGGTATTGATGGTATTTATAATACTTGGGCAAATGTAGTTTCATTATCATTAAATGTTAACTTTTAATTTAGGAGAATAAAAAATGAAAAAAATAAATTTAATGACAATTTTAGTAGCATTATGTCTAATTGCTGTAACTTCTTGTACTCCAACAATTGATACACCAATTGGTACTGGAAGTTTAGGAACTTTAGTTAATAGTGGTGAAAAAGTTAATTACGTAGCAGTTGGAAATTCAATTACAGCTGGCTATCAAGACGGTGGTGTTTATAGTGATGGTGGAAATGATTATAGTTTTCCTAATCAACTAGCTCAAAAATTTGGTATGACTGAATTTAATCAACCAGATATAGCAGGTGAAGGCTTAGGTATCAGAATGAAATTAAAAGGTTTTGATGCTACCGGTAATCCTATCATTGTAAAGACTTTATTGCCATCAGCAACAATCAATAATATTGGTTTAGCAAAACCATTTAATAATCTTGGTGTTCCTGGAGCAGTTGCTTATGATTTACTCGATACTTCTTCATTTTTAGTTAGATCACAAACCAGACAAAATCCTTATTATGCTAATTTTTTAAGAAATCCGCTATTAGGTGCATCTATGTTAGACCAGGCAATCAAATTACAACCAAATGTAGTAACTGTTGAAATTGGTGCTAATGACGTATTGGGATATGCAACATCTGGTGGAACAATTTCTACTACATATTTAAGTGGTAAAGCCGTTCCAACACCTGCAGCTGCAATGACTCAAATTTATCAGGGTGCAATAATGAAATTAAAAATAGCATTACCAAATGCTAAAATTATTGTTATGACTGTACCTGATGTTATGGGTGTACCTTTCTTTAATGTTGTTGCTTGGAATAGACTTGCGTTAGATTCAAATCAAGCAAAAGCTTTGACAGCAGCTTATGGTGGATTAGCTAAATTCTCAGCTGGATCTAATGGCTTTATAGCATCAGATCCAAGTTCAACTTATAAAATGAGACAATTAACAAAAGATGATAAAGTTTTATTAACAATTCCAACAGATTCAATCAAATTGGCTGGTTGGGGTTCTTTAAAACCAATTCCTAAACAATATGTTTTATTTAAAGAAGAAATTGCAATTATCAAGCAAGCAGTAGCTGATTATAATACAGCTATTAATGGTTTAACTGCTTTAACAACTAATGTTAAAGTATTTGATATGAATAAAGTATTTTCTGATATATTAACTCTTAAAACTGATGGCACATATCAAGGTTATGCAGTTCCTGCTTCAACTACTATGAAGCCTAGTTTTATTTCAGGAGAAATGTTTTCATTAGACGGAATTCATCCAACATCAAGAGGTTATGGAGCAATTACAAATGAAATATTAAAATTTATCAATTTAACTTATGGTGCTGACCTTCCACTAGTTAGAGTTCAGAATTTACCAGCTGTTACTATATATAAATAGTAATAATTTCACAAAAAAAATCCGGATTAAGATAATTTTTCCGGATTTTTTTTGTTACATTGTTTTTAACATTCAGTAGATAATTTTCCTGTATCTTTATCATAAGGAACAGGATAATCACCGGTAAAACAAGCCGTGCAATATGACACACCTTCATCTTTTGGAACAGTTTCTAATAATTGTTCTTTTGTAAGATATTTTAATGAATCAACTCCAATTGCTTTTCCAATTTCTTCTTCTGTTTCATAGTGATTTGCAATTAATTCTTCACTACTTGGAAAATCCATTCCATAATAGCAAGGAAATTTAATTGGTGGAGAAGTAATTCTCATATGAATTGATTTTGGATTTCTATCTTTTATTAAATTTATTAAAGATTTTGAAGTAGTACCTCTAACAATGGAATCATCAATTACACAAACATTATAATTTTCAATTATTCCTTTAACAGTATTGAATTTAACTTTAACTTTAAATTCCCTATTATTTTGACCTGGCGCTATAAAAGTTCTTCCAACATAATGACTTCTGATTAAGCCTATTTCATAACGAGTTGGGTGATTTTCCTTATCGTTCATTCTTGCGAAACCTAATGTAGCAGTATTTCCAGAATCAGGAACAGCAAAAGCAACAACTTTTTCATCTTTATCTTCTAAAACTACAGGACTTTCTATTGCTAAATTTTTTCCTAATTTTCTTCTAACTTTATCTACACTATGATTGAAAATTTTACTGTCAGGCCTTGAAAAATAGATATATTCAAATATACAATGTCTAGCAATAGGTGTATCTTCAACAATTTTTGAAGATTGAATTTCACCTGTTAGAATTGTATTTTGATTAATAACTATAATTTCATTATGATTAATACATCTATAATATTCAAACCCAACAATATCAAATGCGCAAGTTTCAGAAGCAACCATAAATGCATATTCGCCATTATCTAATTTTTTTCTTCCAATACTTAATGGTCTGAATCCGTGCGGATCTCTTGCTGCAATTAATGAATCTTCAGTAAGAACACAAATAGAATAAGCACCTTTTGCTGTTCTTAAAGCTTCTTTTACTTGTTCTAACTTAGTTTCCTTTTTGCTATGAGCAATTAAGTGCATTAATATTTCAGAATCAGTCGTTGTTTGAAATATTGAACCTTGTTCCTGTAAACTTCTTCTTAAGGTAACAGTATTTGTAAGATTTCCATTATGAGCTAATGCTAAAATACCACTATGATAATTCATTGAAAATGGCTGAATATTTGCTCTTTTTGAAGAACCAGTCGTAGAATATCTATTATGAGCTATTGCTGAATCTCCTTTTAAAACTTCAGTTAAAGTTTTAGAATCAGAAAACACATCCAAAACTAAACCTTCTCCTTTGGTATAAGCAAATCTCTTTTGTTGTTTTTCATCGTCATAATAAAAAGAGACTATTCCAGCAGCTTCTTGTCCTCTATGTTGCAATGAATGCAAAGCATAATAAGACATTATGGAGGCTTCTGGATGATTAAATACACCAACAATACCGCAATTACAAAGCGGTTTATCTATTTCTTCATAATTTACTTTTTCATCGAATAAATTGTCAATTTCAAAATTGCAATCTAACTTCATTTTTTCTCCTTATAATCCAATATCGTATAATCTATATGTTTTATAAACCTTATTAAGCATAGTAACTGTTAAGGCTCTATTCATCATTTCATTGTTTTCTAAAATCCAGGAAGCTTCGCCTTTATAAATTCCAATATCAGCGGCTCTCTTGCCAGTTTCGTAATACATAACCGCATCAAGACCAATATTTCTGAATTCAGGTAAAATTCCTAATGCAATAATTCTAGCAATTGTCATTTTTTTCTTTTTTGTAAGTAAATGCCAAATACCTGGAATTAATCTACCTTTTTTATTATAAATCAAACATTCATTAATATTCGGGATAGTTAAACCAAAACCAGCTACTTTTCCTTTAACTTCAACAATAAAAGCTAGAGTAGGATCAGCAACTTGCTTTAAATCTTCTGCCATAAAGTCTATTTCTTCATCAGTAAATTTAACAAATCCCCAATTTTTTTCCCAAGCAGCATTATAAATTGTTTTTAATGTTTCTACATCACGTTTAAATCCTTCTTTATCTTTCAATTCGAAGTTTCTTATTGTAATTCCATATCTTTCTCTTACAATTCCTTGAAGTCTTTGCATTTTTTCTGACATATATTTTTCATTATATAAAATATAAGCATATAAATCCATTGCCTTAAAGAATCCGTAATTATCTATTAATTTCATATAATATTGAGGATTATATGTCATCAAAATTAACGGAGAGTCATTAAATCCATCAACCAATAAACCGCATTCATCGTTTAATGAAGGATTTACTGGACCTCTCATAACATTCATATTTTTTGAAATTAACCATTTTTTTGCTGAATCAAAAAGTGCATTTGCGACTTCCTGATTATCAATACATTCAAAAAATCCAAAAAATCCAACTTTATCATTATGAGTAATGTTGTGATTATCATTTGTAATTGCTGCAATTCTTCCAACAATTTTACCATCATTTTCAGCCAAAAATAATTGCATATCTGAATGTTTGAAAAAAGGATTTTTCTTTTTATTCAAAATCTTTTTTCTATCCATTAGAAGTGGTGGTACGAAATACGGGTCATTCTTATAAAATAACCATTGGGCTTTGATAAATTTTAATGTATCTGATGCTGAATCACTTAATTCAATAATTCTTACACTCATCGTATTTCCTTAAAAAAATTTGTTAAAATCATAGCCATATTTACTCAGTATTGCTAATTTAGTTTCATTATCGGGAAATTGCAAATCTTCAAATTCAAAACCTGGAGATACACTGCATCCCATTAATGAATATGAATTTATATTTGTTGTTTCTCCACAAAACCAATACCCACTTTTTACAGTATATTGAAAAGGATTTTCAAAATCTAAATTATTTAATGTAATAGTTTCTAAATTTAAATTATTATCAAAAATATATAATCTAAAAGGAGCACCTCTATAAAAATGCCAAATTTCATCAGATTTGATTTTATGCAATTTAGAAACATTTTCAAAATGAACTAGAAAAATAATTTGAGTGGAGAAATTTCTGTTAGATTTAAAAGTTGGATGATTGTTTTCAAAATTGAAGCATGAATTAGAACGGTAAGTCTCTTTAAAATAACCACCTTCAGGGTGTTTTTCTAATTTATATAATTCAAT
>CAIWET010000198.1 GCA_903911805.1 uncultured Ignavibacteria bacterium
GGAACTGGCTTTACTGTAGATTTAAGAGAAGATTCACTTTGTGCTGGATTATTAAATGTTATCTTTAAAGATGAAGAATCTGAAAATTATTTGTTTGATTTAGACCTTAATTTTAAATCTGCGATTTACAAGCTAACTTTACTTTAACAGTTATTGATAAAAATAAATATGCTAAAGGTACAGTAACTGTAATGACTTTATCCGGTAAAACAGTAACAAGAACTTGGGAATATATTCCTGAAGACATTATTGCAGTACCTTCAAAAATTGATTTTGGTCTATTGAAACCAGGAGATAAAGTTACTAAGCAGTTTACTTTGAAAAATCCAACAAATATTGAAGTTACTATTAATAAATTAAAATTAAAAAGAAATCTTAAGGAATTCATTATTGAATCCAAAGATTTCCCTTGCACAATTGCTGCTGGTATGAGTAAAACTATTGACGTAAGTGCCACAGCAATTAAAGATGTTCCAGATTTTTATTATGATTATGTTATTGCTGAATTGCCTTGCTATGACATAGAAATTGATACATTATCATTTAAATCTGGTGATCCTATCGTTTGGATTGCCGATGCAAACTGGGGTACAATTCCAGTTAATGTAGAAAGAGTAAAAACAGTGGAAATCATCAATCAAGGTTCAGTTCCAGTTATTTTAGATAAAATGGATTGGCAAGATAAAGTCCACTTTCCAAGAATTGAAAATTTAAACTTACCAATAACTTTACAAAAAGGCGAAACTCACGAATTCCAAGTTTATTACAAAGCTGACGTACCAGGTGTTACTCATAAAACTACTGCACTATTTGAAGGCAATACTACAAAAACTAAGCTTTATTCAGATTGGGAAGGCCAAGGAATGATTGTAGGAACACTTATTACTTCTTATAATTGGTATAATAAAAAGGTTGATGAAAAATTGTTTGATGATCCTATTTTAGGATACAAAGGTTTTGTTGAATTAAGCGCAATTGGTAATACAAAACTTATCAATGTTAATGTTAAAATCGAAAATGATGTAGACGGAGTATTTTCATTTAACCAAAGTGAAGTACCACATGAAATTGTTGGTGACGCAGTTGCAATTCCATTAACTGTTTACTTTAAACCAAAAACAGAAAAAGCATATACTGCACTCATCACTTTATCAGGTGAATTCAATAGTTCAGTAAAATCTTTCTCTGCTGTATTGAAAGGTAATGGTATCGCAACTGATATTGACAATTCAACTATCAGTAATTTGAGAAATTTTGAAATTACCCCAAATCCAACAAAAGATTATATAGATATTAAATTTAATGATCCTAAATTAATTTATAATTATCAACTTAAATTGATTAATTTGGATGGCACCATAATCTTAAGTAAAGAAATTATTGGTGAAAATCAAAGGATAATATTTAATAAAAAAATCCCAACAGGTGTTTATTTTATAGAATTAATTGATAATTCAAGTTGTCAGATATTTTCAAAAAAAATAATAATTGAATAATTAAAAAGTATTAATTGGCAGTATTTTATTAAACAAGTTGGAGTTTAAAATAAACTGCATTAATGAATTTGTTTTTCTATCTCTTCAAGTCCCTCCCTTCAAGGGGAGGGATTTAGGGTGGGGTTTGTCGAGGTCGCTTTTTCAAACGTAGATGCCGCACCGAGTGCGGCATGACATAAAATTTAATTAACGAGATTCTTCGCTTTGCTTAAGAATGACGGCATTTCTTATCTTTGTCTAATTATAAAATATGAATAAGTAAAATAATTATTTAGCATTAGCTATTCTTTGATTAATCACTCTAACTAACAATAAAAATATATATAATTTATTGAATTACTAAACGTTTAAAGGTGTTATTGTTTTTATTTAACTATTGGAGATTTAAATATAATGAAGATTTTTACAAAAATTAATTTAATTGCATTAATTGCTATGCTTTTTTCTGCAAATGCAATTTCTCAAACGGTTACTGTACCTGTGTCAGAATTAACCACAACTGCAAAAAAATACTCTTTTACATATATAATCTCAAGCACTGAAAAGAAAGAAATCAGATACATTTGTTTATTAGGAACTGGCAACGTAGTAAAAACATGTTTTGATGCTTGCGATGTATGCTATACTTCTGATAAAGGTTATTCCCAAAAAGTTGATAAACTAAGATGTAATAATTGCGGACAAGTTTTTGCAATTGATTCTTTAGGTATTTCTCAAAAAGCTGGAACTTGCAATCCAAGTTATTTGCCACATACTATCGAAGGAAGCAAAGTATCAATTAAGACTGATGATTTAATCAAAGGTGCATATTTATTTAAAGTAATGAATGTTAGTGCAGTAGAAGAAGTGCATAATCACGATTATAGTATTATTTCTAGATTAGGTGCAATTGATTTGAAATTTGCTGAAAGTGCTGAAAGAAATATTAAAATTTATAATATTAACGGTATTTTGAATTTAACATCATCAACTAACTCAAATGAAGTTTTAGTTAATACTAGCGATTTATTTGCTGGAGTTTATATTTTAAGTGTTGAATGTAATGGCAAAATCATTAATAAATTGTTCTATGTTTCTGGAAAATAAAATGACTAAGATAAATAAAATATTTAGTATTCTTTTTGCTTTAATAATTTTGGTTTCTTGTTCTGACACAAGTTCGAATAATGACCCTACAAAAGAAACAGGAATACCTACAATTACTAGTTTAACATCTGATAAGCCACAAATTATGTATGGTGGAGCAGACCTTGCTACCTTGACTTGTGTGGCTACTGGTGGTAACCTTACTTATAAATGGGAAGTTGATTTGGGAGATATAATTCCTGTTAAAAGTGATAAATCTGTTGTTACTTTTAGTGGTGCTGCATGCTGTGTTGGCGAAAAAGTTATTAAATGTACTGTTTCAAATTCACTTGGCAATATTTCAAAAGAATTGAAAGTTTTTATCATTGAGGAAATTAAACAACCAGAAATTATCTCAATTGAATCAAATAAAAGTCAATTAAGCTTAACTAATAAAGAAGTTGCAAAATTGGTTTGCTATGGCATTGGCGGCGGTTTAACTTATAATTGGCAATGTGAAACTGGAAAGATTGAAGTTGACGCTTCCGATAAATCTAAAATAACTTATACTCCAACTGAAAAGGGCACAAAAACTATTAAATGTACCATTTCGAATACAAAAGGTAGTGTTTCAGACACTTACCAAATTACCGTTTATGACTAAAATGAA
The DNA here is from genome assembly GCA_903911805.1 of uncultured Ignavibacteria bacterium. Lineage (GTDB taxonomy): Bacteria > Bacteroidota > Ignavibacteria > Kapaibacteriales > UBA2268 > CAIWET01. Next base: position 3,232 of record CAIWET010000198.1, read on the forward strand.
GAAATTATTTTTAATTTTAATAAGCATCTTTTTGATTTCCGAACAAAAAGATGCTTTTTCGCAATGTTGCACTGCTGGAAATCCAATCAATACAAATACTCAAATCAGTTATAATAATTCTAATATTTTGAATGTAAGCGCTAGTTATATTCGCTCATATTCTGATACTTATTATAAAGCAACTGATGCATTAAGCAAAAAATATATTGAAAGCTATTTTAATTTTTTGTCAATCAATTTAGGATATAGCTTAACTGATGAATTGCAGTTAACTGGAGATATTGGATATTTTATAGATAAATCGCAAAAGTTTGTAAATAGTGATTATACAAGATATGCTAATGGTATAGCAGATGCTGGATTAGGGCTTTCTTATCACGCATTCTCGTCTGAAGATGGTCTAATTAATATTAATGAATCAGCAAAAGTTACTCTTCCAATTGGTCAATTTAACCAAGAATATGATGGAGTTGTTCTGCCGATTGATTTGCAGCCATCATCAGGAAATTTAAGATATAATTTTGGATTAATGCTTTCAAAATCTTTTGAAAATACAAATTTTGCAATTATTTCTTCTAATACTGCTGAATTTTCTCAGGCAGTAATTACTGATAATACTTATCATAAATATGGAAATTTATATAATGCATCACTTATTGGTGTTTATAAAATAAATTCTATGTTTACTGGAATGCTTCAAGCAAGATGGGAAATGAGAGAAAGAGCATTGAGTGGACCGAAATCTGGCAATTTGAATTACTTGAACTCATCTGGTGGAGTGGTTGGTTATATCTCACCTCAAATAGCATTTAATATGATGGATAAAATGATGTGCAATTTTCAATTTCATTATCCATTTTATAAAAACATTTATGGCGATGAGCAGCTGACTAACAAATATATGATGGCTTTCAATATTTCAAAAAGTTTAGATTTTAATACTCTTTTTGCGGCTGCAGAGCCAAATCCAGACGAAGACAAATCTTTGATGAGTTATGAGCTTTGGGTAAATGGAAATTGCGAAATGTGTGAAGCAAGAATCAAAAAAGCGTTCAATGAAATTAAATATGTTTCTGCTTCCAAATGGGACAAAACCACAAAAATGCTTAAAGTTTATTATAAAACAACAAAGCCAGATTCTAATCAAATCGAAAGAGCTGCAGCTGATGTTGGGCACGATACAGAGCATTTTAAAGCAGATGACAAAGTATATAATAATTTACATTCTTGTTGTTTATATAGAAAATAATTCAATTAAACAATATTTTCTTACAAAAACGTTAAAAAGTAATTGATTTAAATTGAATTTTAAGATTTTTTTTTGAGGTGTTATTTGAAAAGTGAAGATTTGGTTTTATTTAGCGGAGCTGCTCCCGGCGCTGAAAGTTGTTTTGGTGAATGTGCAGAAAAATACGGAATTGATGAAGTAAACTTCTCATTCGAAGGACATAAACACGGAAGAGAACGCGGAATCAGAATACTAAACCACGAAGAATTAAAGCAAGGCGATGTAAGTTTAACTTATGTTTCCAGAATTATGAATAGAGTTTATCCAAATACTACTTTTCTAAGAAAAGTATTACAAACAATTTGGTTCCAAATTAATAGTAGCCAGGAAATATTTGTAATTGGACATATTTTAGAAGATAATACCGTTAAAGGCGGTACAGGTTGGGGTGCGGAGTTTGCAAAAATTTGCAACAAAACACTTTATGTCTTCGATCAGGAAACCTGCAAATGGTGCAAATGGGCAAAAACACATTGGGAAGATGCTGAAAATCCAGTGATTTCTAATATCCATTTTTGTGGAACAGGAACAAGAGATTTAAATGAAAATGGCAAAAAAGCTATTGAAGATTTATTTGCTCGTTCAGTTAATAATTAAGCCTAAAAATAAATTTAATTTTAAAAAAGCTATTTCTAAATCATAGAAATAGCTTTTTTATTTGCTATATTCAAAAAATAATGTTATTTTACAAATAAATAAATTTATATTATTTGATAA
>CAIWET010000199.1 GCA_903911805.1 uncultured Ignavibacteria bacterium
ATCGCAAATAATGTTTCAATCCGTGAAACATCAAACTTCTTTAATCTTTCAATAGAAGAAATTGAAAAGATTAAACCTCACGACTTGCTAAAGGTTTTACCTCAAGCAAATGCAAATGAAAAAGAAGCAATAAGATTGAGTATTGAAAATAATGGCATGTTAGAACCAATAACTATTACTAAAGACTTTTTATGTCTTGACGGTAGAACAAGATTACAAATTTATAAAGATAATCCTGAAAATGTTAAAGCAATTTTCAAATACTATGATGATACAAATGAATCAATTTATGATTTTATTTTGAGAATTAACTTTGTAAAGAAAAGTATTACACCTACACAAAAGGCAATTGCTGCCGTGCAAGCTTATGAATTAGTAAGAGGTCTAAAAATCAATAAAACAACTACATTATTCGGATTAAAACTATCAGATTTTAAAAGAAACAGAGAATTAATTGCTCAATATTTTGGAATCGGTAAGACATATATTTCTTATGCTACAAAAGTTAATCAAATCGCACCACAACTTTTTGAAGAAGTAATTAAGGAAGTAATTTCATTAAGACAGGCTTATGAAAGTTGTTGTTCACCAAATACTAGATCATTAAATAAAACAATTATAGCATTAGAAACAAATGATTCAAATTCAGAATTAAAAGCAGAATTATTCAAATTTAATGAAAATGGTATATCGAATTCTAAGATTGATAATTCAAATGATTTTACAAGATCAATATCTTGTAATGTTAGCAATAATAATGATACAGCAATTGTATCAGAAACAACTGATAAACAGGATTTAAATAAATCAAAATCCAATAAAGATACCATAAAAGTAAGTTTATCATTAGATGATTTTGAAGGATTAATGAACTAGAGGAATGTGTAATTGAATTTTTACAAAAAATCGGATTTAAAGAAGAACAAGTTATAAAGAAAGTCCTTGATAAAGTTGAAAAGGAGAAAAGATTAGCTTTAACATGGCAACAACAATCACCAAATACGCTATATTCATGTATAAAAGCAGATTTTCTCAGTCATCAAACAAACCATGATTGCATTAATTTGTTGGATGAAAAAATCTCGAATTTTGAAAAAGAAATTATAGATTTTGAATATTTATCTTTTGAAGAAAAAATAATAAAAATTGAATCAATTTTAGATATTGATGAAATTCAAAGCCTTCAAAATTCTATTAAAAGCTCTAAAACTCAAAATTTTCTACTATCAGATGAGGATTCAATAAAATCATTAGTTAAAGTATTTTATAATAAGTTATCAGGATTATTAAAATGAGTAAGTTTAATAATAAACCAACGTACACTAAAGAGGTGCTTTTACCAAAGCACCTCGATATAACAGTCAAAGAAGCAAATCAACTAAAAGAGTTTCAAATTGATGATATAATTGAATTAATCAGGATTAGAATGATTGAATTAATTGAAAATAATCATCCACCATTTTCTTCAGGTTTATCAGAAGAAAAGATAATAGAAAATCTTAAAAAACTCAATTTTGATAACAAAAATAAGCTATACAAACCAATATTAGCAAGTAGAATTTATCGTTCAACAGATTTGTCTTTAGCTGATGGTATATTAAAACACTCTCATTCATCAGCAAGTGCAATTAATCATTGGTTTTTTGAAATGTTTAAATCTAAAGTAGCATCAGGATTAAATCCATTAACGCAGTTTTATAATACTGATATGTTTAATAGAAATATGAATGCAGTTATTAAAAAAAATAAATTTGGTATACTATTAAATCATCCGGATTACAAGTTATCAAAATGTTTAGATGCTTTTAGAATAATAAACGGAGCAAAACCAGTTTATAATTATCCTCCAGATTTAGCTAAGTGGATTTATTTAAGAAATGCTAAAAGAATAAAAAGTGATTCTAAAGATTATAATATTCTGGATACATCAATTGGCTGGGGGTCAAGGTTAGCTGGAGCACTTGCAGCCTGTAATAGTAAAGAATTAAAAGATAAAACTGTAAGGTATTTCGGTACTGATGTAAATTCATCAATTTTTGATCAATATAGAAAATTCTTAAGTTATTGGATAAAAAACATTAATCCTAAAATAAAGTTTAAGTTCTATAATGCCAAATTACCTGCTGAAGAAATATTAAATGATGAATATATGGCTAAATATATTAACAAATTTGATATAGCATTTACAAGTCCACCTTATTTCTCATGTGAACAATATTCTGATGATGAAGGACAATCTTACATTAAGTATCCTCAATATGATGTTGGTGGAGAAAATTCTTGGAGAGAAGGATTCTTAAAAAAAATGATTGAAAATACATTTAAACTATTGAAACCTGGAGGAGAATTTTGGCTCAATATTGCTAATATTAGAAATAATGAAAATATTACAAAATCACCAATGATTTATCTTGAGGATGATGCTATGAAATATGCAAAAAGTGCAGGATTCAAACATATTTGGACTTACAAAATGGAACTTAAAAACATTTATAATATTACAGAAAAGCAAAGAAGAAAAAGTAGTTCGAAACGAAAAACAGATTTTAATAATGTTCTTTATATTTTAGATGAGAACTTAGAAATAAAACAAATAAAATATGAACCAATATTTGTATTTCAAAAACCATTGGAGAATAATAATGAACTTTGATAA
>CAIWET010000200.1 GCA_903911805.1 uncultured Ignavibacteria bacterium
ATCATATAATTTATAAACTTTCTTCAATATTCAAAGACACAATCAAGCATTTAAAAGTTACAAATTAAAAAAATAAATATTTTTTTGGAAATACGATAAAAAAAGTCGTATTTTTGTAAGTTGATTTTTTAATAAATGAAATATTATGTTAAGATTATCTAAAAAGGTTGAATACGCTTTACTTGCAATGCAATTTATAGTTGCCAGAGATGGCAAAATTGTGTCTGCTAAAGAAATATCTGAAAATCTTAATATATCTTATGAATTTTTATCAAAAACTCTTCAAGCATTAATGAAAAATGGTTTAATTAGCTCCACAAAAGGAGTAAATGGGGGTTATTTATTATCAATAGATCCCAAAAACACTTCCATTTCTGAGGTTTTTGATGCTTTAGATGAATCTAAATCAATTGCAAAATGTATGATTGATGATGAACCTTATATTTGCGATAGATTTTCAGATTGTACATTAAAACATCCTTTAGAAAAAATTCAGAAAAAAATTGAGGATGTTTTTAAAACCACTACCCTATTTGAACTTTCGAATAATGATTATAATAAAAATAAAGTTGAATTAAATATAAATGGTGAAATATGGCAGAAGAATTAAATGCCGTTGAAGAACACATACAAAATGAATATAAATACGGATTTATCTCCGATGTTGAAGTCGCAGAGTTTCCTAAAGGTTTGAATGAAGATATTGTAAGAAGAATATCTCAAAAGAAAAATGAACCTGAATTTATGCTAAATTGGAGATTAAAAGCCTTTAGATATTGGCTTACAATGAAAGAACCGGAGTGGGCAAATGTTCATTTCCCAAAAATTGATTATCAAGATTTGTATTATTATGCAGCTCCCAAAAAAGAAGCTCCAAAAAGTCTTGATGATATAGATCCTGAAATTAGAAGTACTTTCGAAAAGCTTGGTATTCCTTTAAACGAACAGGCAAAATTAGCTGGAATAGCCGTTGATGCTGTTTTAGATAGTGTTTCTGTAGCAACAACTTTCAGAGACAAATTAAAAGAAAAGGGAATTATTTTCTGCCCAATTAGCGAAGCAATTAAAGACCATCCAGATTTAGTTGAAAAATATCTTGGTTCAGTTGTACCTATCACTGATAATTATTATGCAGCATTAAACTCTGCAGTTTTCAGCGATGGTTCATTTTGCTATATTCCTAAAGGTACAAGATGCCCAATGGAATTATCGACATATTTCAGAATTAACGCAAAATCCACAGGACAATTCGAAAGAACGTTAATTGTTGCCGATGAAGGTTCTTACGTGAGTTACTTAGAAGGTTGTTCAGCTCCGATGAGAGATGAAAATCAACTTCACGCAGCAGTTGTGGAACTAGTTTCGTTAGAAAATGCAGAAATTAAATATTCTACTGTGCAAAATTGGTATCCAGGCGATAAAAATGGCAAAGGTGGAATATATAATTTTGTTACAAAACGCGGAATTTGTGCAGGCAGAAATTCAAAAATTTCCTGGACTCAAGTAGAAACTGGTTCAGCAATTACTTGGAAATACCCAAGCTGCATTCTAAAGGGCGAAAACTCTGTTGGTGAATTTTATTCTGTAGCTGTAACTAATAATTATCAGCAAGCCGACACTGGAACAAAAATGATTCATATTGGAAAAAATTCCAGATCAAGAATAGTTTCAAAAGGTATTTCAGCTGGAAAAAGCCAAAATTCATATCGTGGATTAGTAAAAATAAACAAACAAGCTGTTGGAGCTAAGAATTACTCCCAATGCGATTCTTTATTGCTTGGAACAGAATGTGGAGCTCATACTTTCCCTTATATTGAAGTTGGGAATAAGAATTCAACAGTTGAACACGAAGCTACAACTTCTAAGATCTCAGACGATATACTATTCTATTGTAATCAAAGAGGAATCTCAACAGAAGATTCAATCGGTTTGATTGTTTCTGGATTTTCAAAAGAAGTATTAAATCAACTTCCAATGGAATTTGCAGTTGAAGCGCAAAAATTACTCGCTGTTTCTTTAGAAGGCAGTGTTGGTTAATTCAAAAAAGTAAATAATAATTAAAAGGTAAATATATGTCATTATTAAAAATTGAAAATTTAAAAGTAAATATCCACGGAAAAGAAATCTTAAAAGGTTTTAATTTCGAAGTAAATCCTGGCGAAGTTCACGCAATTATGGGACCTAATGGTACCGGAAAAAGCACATTAGCTAATGTTTTAGCCGGCAAAGACGAATACGAAATTATTGATGGTAGCGTAACTTATTTAGGCAAAAATCTTTTAGAAATGCCTGCTGAAGTTCGTGCAAGAGAAGGTCTCTTTTTAGCTTTTCAATATCCTGTAGAAATTCCTGGGGTTAGTAATGCTAATTTTATGAAAACATCACTAAATGAAGTTAGAAAACACAGAAATCTTCCTCCATTAGATGCAATGGATTTCCTACAATTGATGAAAGAAAGAGCTGCTCTAGTTGATATTGATAAATCATTCTTGAATCGCTCAGTTAATGAAGGTTTTTCTGGTGGTGAAAAGAAAAGAAATGAAGTTTTCCAAATGGCAATGCTCGAGCCAAGATTAGCAGTTCTCGATGAAACTGACTCTGGATTAGATATCGATGCACTAAAAGTGGTAAGCAATGGAGTAAATCGTTTGAGAAATACGAATAATGCTTTTGTAATTATCACTCATTATCAAAGATTATTAAATTATATTATTCCTGATTTTGTTCACGTAATGTATAATGGCAAAATTGTTAAATCCGGAGGCAAAGAATTGGCTTACGAATTAGAAGAAAAAGGCTACGACTGGATTAAAAAAGAAAATTGGAACTAATAACCGGATAATAATATGAATAATTTAAAAAATAAATTAATAGATTCTTTTCAGGATTTCCAAAATTCTACTAAGCTTGACAAAAATTCTGCATCTTATCAGAATATTTGTACAAATTTTGAAAAATTCTCCAAACTTGGATTCCCTATTATTAAAGATGAAGAATATAAATATACCAAATTCACATTCTTGAATAATATCGATTTCAATATTCCTGATAAAACTAAAGATACGTCGCTTACTTACAAAGATATTGAATCATTCCTTTTTGATAACATCAACTCAAATCTACTAGTATTCGAAAATGGTAAGATTAATTGGCGATTAACCAAAATTCAATCATTTAGAAAAGTGATTATCGTTGGAAGTTTGAAAGAAGCAATTGAAAATAATGAGCTCGTTCCAAATGAAATTTCCCAAAATTCTCATTTTCCAGATGACAAACTCAATATTTTAAATCAAGCTTTCCTTAATGACGGTGCTTTTATCCAAATTCCTGATGGAACTGACCTATACGAACCACTCCATCTCGCATTTTTCTCGGATACTCGCAATGATAATTACTTCAATCAAATTAAAAATATTATAAATATCGGCGAATGTTGCAATATCAAAATCATTATTTCTTATCACACAATCGGCGATAAAAATTCTTTCTCAAATATTTCTACAGATTTAAATATTGGCAATTTCTCGAATGTAGAATTTTATAATTTGCAAAATGATTCTAATAATTCTTACATTATTACAAATACAAATATCTCCCAAAAGCGTGGCTCAGTACTTAATTCCGCCGCAATTTCATTGCATGGTGCTTTTATTCGCAATAATCTCAATGCCATTCACCTAGACGAAATGTGCGAATCTAACTACAACGGTTTCTATTATGTTGACCAAAATAACTTTGTCGATAATCACACTTTAATGATTCACGCAAAGCCAAATTGCATCAGCAACGAAACCTATAAAGGAATTATCGACGACAATGCAGTTGCAGTTTTCAATGGCAAAATACTTGTAAAACCGAATTCGCCCAAAATTAATGCTTATCAAAAAAATAGAAATATTCTTTTGACCGATACTGCCACAGTAAACACCAAACCACAGCTTGAAATCTTTACAGATGACGTCAAATGTTCTCACGGTGCCACAACAGGTTACCTCGAGAAAGAACATATTTTCTACCTAAAAGCACGTGGAATCGATGAAGACCGCGCAAGAGCATTACTCCTTAATGCCTTTGCCACAGAAATTATCGAAAAAATTAAAATCGATGAACTTCGCGACGAAATCAAAAAAGATATTTCCAAAAGATTAAATGTGGAAGATGATTTTTATTTCTGCGAAATATTAGAAAGCGTTAAATAATTACTAATTACGAATTACTAATTACGACAAATCCCGCCATTGTGCGGGATTTTTTTTTCTTATTTTATCAAATGTCATGCCCCACTTGATGTGGCATCAATTTTTTCAAAAATTATATATCTTCGTAGGGGCAGGGTAACCCTGCCCCTACAATAAATCAAATCCAAAATTATTCCTATGTCATTTTTCCTATATAATTCTTCGGTAGAACATGCTTTAGCTTGTTCATTTGCGAAGCAAATCAATAAAGCACAACCTGAAGGATGTGCTACCAAAATAAAAAATTATTCCTAATCCATTTTTCCAATATTTTTCTTAATTTTGCAATGTATTTTATGCTCAATTATTGGGATTTTATTATGAAATTTGCCTTCATTGCTCTTACATTTGCTTTTTTTGCTCTTGGAAATAGCTTATTTGGGCAGAATATCGAAGAATTTATTCCAAAGAAAATCAATGGATTAAATAAAGAATGTAATATTTATAAGTATAAATTCATTGATAATCATTTAGATTCTAATTCTAAAACTTTATATTTTTTTTCTAAATATAATGATCAGAATAATATTCTATTACTAAAATATTATTACGGATCAAATTCCACACCAACAATTAAGTACTTTTATTACAATGAATTAGATAGTTTAGTGAACGGAAAAAAATATTATGAAGAAAATACTTATTTGATAGGTGACGCTTATTA
>CAIWET010000201.1 GCA_903911805.1 uncultured Ignavibacteria bacterium
TATAAATATAAATACTATAACTTGTATTAATTCTCTTAATATTCCATTAAAACTTGAAATAGTTGTAGAATTCATTGTACTAACGTCATTAGTAATAATTGAAATTAAATTACCAGATTTGTTTTTTGAAAAGAAATTTACTGAAAGTCCAGTTAATGAACTGAAAACACTTCCTCTAATATTCTTTAATATTCCTTCTTCTAATTTAGTACTATAAATACTACTGAAATACTTTGCAATGTTTTTCAATAAAAAAATTAAAATTATTAAAAAGCCCAAGTTAACAATTGTCATCTCATTACTTGATGATTTGGTAAAATCAAATACAAATTTATAAAATGTGTTTTTTAATTCTTCTAAAGCGCCAATATTTGTTTTTCCAACTTCCTGCTTAACAGAAAACAGGATTTGAAAAATTGGCTTAATCATTGAAATGGATAAAGTTGTAAGAATCGAAAATATAGAATTTAGAAAAATTGTAAAAAACAATAATCCAAGAAACGGTTTAACGTAATTGAATACTCTAAATAATATTTTTATATTTGATTTGTTTTCTTTTTCTTGCATAAATACTAATTTTTAATAATTTTAACTATGTATAACTTACCAGAATTCATGAACCTTACAAAATATATTCCAGTAGGCGAAGATTTTAAATCAATTTTGATATTTGAATCAAAATTCTGGATTACAGGACTTTGTTTCTCGCCAAATTGATTAAATAATTCTAAATTATTGATTACAAAATTATCTTTTAAATGAATATAGAACTCACCTTCACTAGGATTAGGAGAAATTCTAAAATATTCATTATCAGACTCTAATTCAACAGTTCCAGGAGAATAATTTATCTCATCAGAAATATTCTTACATCCATTTGCATCGAATATTTCAACTTTGTATTTTCCATTTGCAGACATTTTGTAAGTAATTGAAGTAGCTCCATTAATTACCACACCATTTAAATACCATTTATACGAAGTCGCAGTAACTGTAGATTGTAATACATCGCCATTTATCGTAATTCCAGGTTTAGCTGGTTTTGGATTCATCGTAACTGTAATATTGGCAGAATTTGTACAACCAGCGCCAGTGGTACCATTAACAGTATATTTACCTGGGGCAGTAATATAAATTTTTCTTCCAGAACCTCCATTTGACCAAGAATAATTTGCAAAACCAAGTGATGCTGACAATGCTAAACTATCTCCATCGCAAAATGATGTTGTGGATGAAGTTATTTTCATCTCAGGAATAATATTTGATGATATAGTATAATCTCTTGAAGATGCAGTGCAACCACTTGCATCAGTTACTGTAACAGAATATTTTCCAGAAGTTTTAACAATAATTTTTTTTGTTTTTTCTCCATTTGACCAAGCATATGAATTGAAATTTGTTGCTGATTCCAAAATCACACTATCGCCAGTACAGAATGTAGTATCACCAGTAACAGTTACCGCTGGAGAAGCTAAATTACAATTATTAACTTTAGTTTCCCAAATTCCTCGAGCATAAGTAGCGGCTCTAAGCAAACCTGATCCGTTGTGAATATTTAAATCAAGAACTACAACTGTTGGTAAATTTGTATTGAAAGCTGCCCAATCTGATGTATTATCATCAATAGTGAATACTCCGACATCGGTACCGATATAAAGTCTATTTGGAGAATTATCTTGTAAAGTTATACAATTTACAGGGACATTTGGTAAAGTGCCAGTGATATTAGTGGTAACACCATCTTCTAAAATAGTAACTTTCTTTGTAGCTGCATAACCACCATAAGTAATATATAATTTAGAACCATTAATTGGGTCAACCATAATATTAGTAATTACAGGATTGGAAGATGAATAGATTCCAGTCCAAGTGGAGCCTGCATTGGTTGATTGATAAACATTTGTTCCATTAGTTGCATACATAATATTTGCATTGCTTTTGCAAATAGTAATAGCTTTTACAACTCCACTAAAGGCAGAAGAAGATTTTACCCAGCTAACACCTTTATTTGTCGACTTCCAAATATTTTGGTATCCAACAAATATTATATTTGAATTTGTAGGGTTAATTACAATTGGAGCAACCCAATTTGAAGATTCATTTGTAACAGACCTATTAATCATAACAGTAAATGTTTGACCAGCATTTGTTGATTTAGTAAAATTGATAACTCCATCATTTCCATAAAATGAAGCATAAATAGAATTAGCATCATTTTGGTCAATTACAGCTTGCATACCATCGCCAGGTTGAATGAAATCCCAGGTAGTATTTGTTCTAAGAAAAGTACCATTATCCTGAGTTCCACCAACTATCGTATTTCCATTCAATTTTGCAGTACTGATTTTATAAAATTGGCTGATGCCTAATCCATCAGAAATATTAATCCAAGAAGTTCCACTATTCGATGATTTAGTTACGCCGCCATCATTTCCACAAAATAAAATGCCACTGGAATTAAAATCAAAAGAATGTAAATCTGCGTGAAGATAAGTTAATGATGAACCAGTCCAATCGGAAGCACAAGTCCATTTTGAACCAGAAGTAGTTGATTTCCACATATTTATGCCACCAACAAAAACTAGACTAGCGTTAGTAGGGGAGACTGCAATGCATAAATCATAAACAGATTGAGCACTAGTACCAGAACCATTTGTATAAGGGCTTAATATATTAACTGTATTTGTATTATCACATAACTTTGTCCATTTGCCACCACCATCAGCTGTTTTCCAAATAGAATTAAATCCAGTGCTATAAGTTGCAGCAACTGCCCAACAAGAGTTAGGTTCTACAGGAGAAACTGCTAAGGCAATTCTAGCTGAGCCAGGAACACCCTCTTTAACAGTCAATGTTTGAGTTGATTCATTATAAACTCTAAATTCATAATAATTTGAAGAATTTAAAAAAGCACCATATACTACTTGAGGATTGGTTGCGTGATGAATAATATCTCTACAAGGACTTGGTGTAATCGTTGTAAATGTCTTTCCAGCATCTGAAGATCTGAATAAACCATTTTCTGCAGCTACATATATCAAATTTGCATTTTCTGGATTAACAATTACTTTATAAATCACTCTTTGCTGAACAATAGTATTACTTAAATTTGTAACACTCCAAGAAGCACCAGCATCAGTTGATTTAATCAATCCAATTGAGTAACACCAAGTAGAGCCAAATATACCAGCTGCGTCTGCATCACCAGTTACAGCATAAATAATATTAGAATTAGATTTAGAAATTGCTACGCTTGAAACACCTATTGATTGAAATTCATCATCAATTAAAGAAGTCCAATTAGCACCGGCATTAGTTGATTTCCATAAACCACCAAAAGCAGCTCCAGCATAAACAATATTATCATCATTTGGATCAACAAAAACGCAGTTTACTCTACCAATTCCTGAGCCAGTAGGTCTAACTGATGGACCAATAAACTTCCAGTCAGCAGTTGCCATTGGATTATCATTTTTAGATTTATGATTTTGTTTATACTGATTCCACTCTTTTTTGATATTAAGTAAATCAGGAGCAGATCCATCGGGCATCAATCTATCATTATAAAAATATTCTAATCTTTTAAATTGCTTGTAACCTTGTCCTTTTGCAATTGGTTTATCTTTCAAATAATTATTAAATGATTTTTGAATTTCAAAATAATTATCCTTATTATTTTCAGAAAGATTGGTAATCCATTCCTGAGTAAATAAGCTATTATTGAATAGTGCCAAAGCGAAAAGGAACGTAAATAATTTTTTCATAAAATTAACCAATAAAATCAAATTAATAAATGTAAATACAAAAAATGCAAATTATCTAATATTGGGTTAATAATAAAGAAAAAAAGGAAAAAAGGAATAAAAAGAGTAATAAAACTTGGTCAATATCAAAAAAAGTGTTAAATTGCATTGCTTTCTTAGCTCAGCTGGCTAGAGCATCTGACTCTTAATCAGAGGGCCGAGGGTTCGAGTCCCTCAGAGAGCACTTTTTATAAATTAAAGACTTAGCTCTTTAATATGTGTGGTACAAAATAAAAGCGACTTTTAGAAATTTTCTATTAGTCGCTTTTATCGTTTATTAAGGTACTATTAGTTACGATTAGTTTATATAATAAAGGTGCAATTTGGGTGCAATTATATTTTATTAATATCATTAATTAATTCTAGTCTTGCATATTCAGTATAATTCTCAATTGTTGTTCGAATATCTTTGTGTCTAAGTAATACTTTTGCATTCTCCAAAGGTATTTTTGCGTTAAACAATTTCATTCTAAAGGTTTTTCTAAAGTTATGAAAGGATCTATTATTCTTAATTATTTCCAAATCTTTCAAACATCTATCAAATTTTCTATTTAATGAACTTTTAGAATTTTTAGACCATCTAAACACTTTTTCTGTTTTTCTTGGAATATTATTCAAAATTTCTATAATACGATCACTTAATGGA
>CAIWET010000202.1 GCA_903911805.1 uncultured Ignavibacteria bacterium
AGTTAACTGTCCATTAATAGCAGTATTGGTGCTGTTGTTCTCAGGTTGTTGAAGAATTGGTTGAGGGAATATTGTCCAGAATCTCCAGATGTCCGACCACTCAGACTCTTTTGTATTTTGTATTTTGTATTTTGTATTTATTTTGGTGTACTAAACAAATTTCAATATTTCATACTTCTTTCAATTGCAATTTAAAAAGAATATTTTAAATATCCAAGAAAAATATATAACTAGTTATATATTTATTCTCATCCTTTGATTCGAAGAACACATTCCACTTCGACAAGCTAAGTGTATCGCCTTGCCACCTATTGATAGAGTGGGAATTAGAAGAATAATAGATGCCGCATCAAGTGTGGCATGACATACAAATTAATTAACCAGATCCTTCACTTTCTATCAGGATGACGGCATAAAAAGACAGGCCACAGACCTGTCTCTCTTTTTAAATGCTGTCATCCTGAACGAAGTGAAGGATCGAGTTTAACAGTTTCGATTTTGTCATTCCTGCGAAAGCAGGAATCTACGTTTTACAAAAATATTGGGTTATGAAGATGACCACCTAAGTCAAAACGTGCATGAATACACGTTTTGCCACCCCTCCTTATAAAAGGAGGGGAAAATCGATGGTGGAATTAATATCTTTGTAGAGACAGGTCTTAGACCTGTCTCTCTTTTTAACTGCTGTCATCCTGAACGAAGTGAAGGATCGAGTTCAATATTTTCGTGGGATAATATGCTCCTCTTAATCCACCATAACCTTTAAAGTAACTGATGCACTGCCGTGCTCGATTTTTATAAAATATGCTCCTGATAGCATATTTCTACAATCCCAGATTAAATTACCATTAAAATTATTATTCTTTTCTATTGATAATTTGTGGTTGGTATTAATTAATTCTCCTGTTACATTTGTGATTGTTATTTTCGCTTTATCAATATCAAGAGTTGTATCCCAATAAATTAGTGCCTTTACAAATCCTGAATTTGAAGGAACTGGATATGCTGGGAAGGCATATAAATAATTTTGGGCTTCTGTTTTGGGTTCATCTATATCAGATAAACCAAAATCTGAGAGTTTGGCGGTGTACATTCCATTTGATGTTCCTAAGTATATGTCATCACCAACAGCCATAATTTCCCTTGTATCAAAGTTTTTCAAACCATCACTAATTTCTAGCCAAATTTCACCTTGGTCATAACTCAGGAAAATACCATTATTTGTTGCAGCAATGATGAAATTTTTGGTACCATAAATTGAATTTATTCCAGGATAATGTATTTTATTTTTAATATATTTCGTTTCCCAAGATTTTCCGAAGTCTTTACTTATTAAAACACTAACATAATCATTTCCAATTGTTGCATAAAAATTCTCATCAAATATATTTGTATGGATATTTAAGAAAAAATATAGAGTATTTAAAGTAGTATCTCTTACCCAACTTATTCCATTATCATAAGATGTATAATAAAATTTATTAATAGAATTACCAACAAAAATATTATTATTAATTAAGCCTATTCTTGAAATTCTTTGATTACTGTCAAGAAAGGAAATGTCTTGACTCCAACTAATCCCATTATTTTGAGATTTATATAATTTACCATTAAAGGTAACCGCAAAAAGTATTTTATTCTTTAATAGTAAATCGGTTATATAATCATCATTAAAATGGATAGATTCAATATAATTTCCTAATGTATCCTTCACAACTAATCTTTTATTTGCTATAAAATATCTTCTATTCTCAAATGTAACAATACTCCTTAATGAGAGCATAGTATCTAAATCCATTTTACTCCAAGTACTGCTAATTCTGTTTTTTTTAAATATTTCACCTGAATTACATTTAATAAAAAGATCTTCTTTATCGGAAAAAATATATGATATATTAATCGCATTTATTCCTTTATTTTTATTATTATTCCATTGTGTTATATTTTTATTTGTTGAATATAAGCCTTGGCTTGTGCAAAAAAAATATAAAGAGTCAATTAGTAAACTTTTACGTATGTTTTGATAGTAATAAAGGCTTAATATTTTTTCTGTATTATCTGAATTTTTAAAAAATTTAAAATTACCTTCAATTGAACTTATTAAATAAAATGAATCAAAATCTTCAAAATTTGTCAGTTGGTATTGACCAAATTGCTTCGATTCCCAAGTTTCTCCTAGATCCTTAGAAAAAAATAATTTATTTATATCTGAATAAAAAATATTACTATCTATTATTTTAAAAAAACCGACATTATTTATTACTTGATCAAAAGGTTGTAAAATCCACGAATCTCCGAAATCACTTGATTTATAAATACCAAGTTCAGTTAGTAAATAAAATGTTTCATTTTGATATATAGCTTTATGTATATTAACACCTATCATAACAGGACCTTTTTTCATCCAATTGCTACCCAAATCATTTGAAACTGCAAATTCAGACCTAGTGATAGCATAAAATTTACTATCCCTACAAAAGGATAAAATTATACTATTGTCAAAACTTGTTGTAATATTTTTCCATTTTATTCCATTATCAAAACTATAACTAAAAATATTAGATGAAGTATTTGCTATTAATGTATCATTATTAGTAAAAATATCAGTAGTTATTAAGCGGTATAAACTATCATTTCTAGAGCTCCAATTATTTCCATTATCGGTTGAGATGAAAATTCCACCCCCATAAGTTGAAATCAACAAATCACCATTTTTGTTTTTAGAAATTGAAGATATGTCACCTCCATATAAGCCATCGTTTATTTCCTTCCATTGGGCATAACTAGAGGTTGTAATAAATAGAATCAAAACTATTATTCTAAGAATAATTTTCATATATCCTCCTTAAGGCAGTTGATTGCAATTTGTATCAGCTTTTGAATACTTTTTCAGGATAACATCACTAGGATAGGCTATATTACAATCGACACAAACAATCACATTGTATGTACATCCACCAATTATAATAGAATATGGCTTTTCTTGGTATCCAACTGGACAATCCTGTGCTTTAGCCTCATTAAGGCTAAGAATCGAGAATAATGCAATAAGCATTGAAAAAATTAATTTTTTCATAATTAACTCCTTTTATAAAGTTTGAAATTAGCAAATAAGTCCATAACTTTATCGTCACTAAATTTTCGTAAGGTTATGTATATAACTTATTTGCGTTTGGGTTATTGAGGAAAAACCTGGTAGTTAAAAATCATTAACCCTTTTTTTTATAGAACCCCCATATAGAAATTCCCTTTCAATATTTAAAACAAGATAAAAACAAGACTCTTTTGTATTTTGTATTTATTTTGGTGTACAAAACAAATTTCAATATTTCATACTTCTTTCATTTGCAATTTAAAGAGAATATTTTAAATATCCAAAATAAATATATAACTAGTTATATATTTATTTTCACCCTTTGATTCGAAGAACACATTCCACTTCGACAAGCTAAGTGTATCGCATTGCCACCTATTGATAGAGTGGGAATTAGGAAAAAGAGAGATGCCGCATCAAGTGCGGCATGACATACAAATTAATTAAACTCGATCCTTCACTTTCACTCAGGATGACGGCATTTATTTGAATGCTGCGCATTCACTCAATCAGGGATGATTGAGCTACTAATCCTTTTCTTTAAGTCCCTCCCTTCAAGGGGAGGGATTTAGGGTGGGGCGGGTGGTGGTCATTTTAAAATCGAAAAGACACACCCCCTTGCCCCCTCTTGATAGAGGGGGAATTAGGAAAATGAGAGATGCCGCACCTAAGTGCGGTATGACATTCGAAAGTGTTTTACTTGATCCTTCATTACGTTCAGGATGACGGAATTTAAAAATACTTCTTAAAATTTTCTAAATTTTTATCGCGTTTATCTAATTCTTCCAAAACTTGATTCATTTTAATTTCAGATTCATTTACCATTTGATGAGCAAATTTGATTGTTGTGGCTTTATAATCTTCGTCTGTAATATCAGCCATATTAATCAAAACATTTTTATATGCTCCCCAAATTCCTGTATGTAATGATTTGGCGCCAACTTCCATATCAGATTTTGATGCAATATTGCCAGTTTTTGCTAAATGAATGAATGAATCCCAACAATTAACTCCTATTTTCATTGTTCCTAAAGGAATTTCTATTGCTTTTTTCAATCCATTTTGCATTGCTAAATTACGATTTGAAATTTCTTCAGGTGAGTTTTTGGGTAATCTCATTGCTTCAACATAATCATTGAATGCATTTGTATCAGCATCAATCATCGGTATTAATTTGTTTACAGTTTCAAATAATGTTGGAATCACTTCTCTCATATCAGAATCAACAGATTCAAATTTTCTTACTCCGTAAGTTAATTGTGCAACCATACATCCAAGTCCTGAGCCAAAAGCTGCTATTGCTGCTGATGCTGAGCCACCACCTGGAGCAGAAGTTCTTGCTGCAATGCTTTCAATAAATCCTCTTAAACTTAAGGATGCCAATGGTTCATTATTTTTATCTTGAATTAAATACTCAATTATTCTTTTTTCTGGTACAAATTGGGAGACAGAATTCAATCCAAGTCTATCAATTACAAGTTTGATTTTTTGTTCATCGCCAACAATAAATAGATTTTCTTTTGCCATAAAATGCTCAGCTGCCATTATCATAGCTTCTAATGGAATTAATCCAACAAGCTCAGAACCCGCAACAGCAATATTAAGTTCCTTTGCATCTTTCGCACATTCTTCGTAAGCTATATGAGGGGAAGTAACCAAATAATTTGTCAAATTAATACTAATCTGAGACATTTTATATTCTTCTACATACCAGCCAATTGCTTTTGTTTCTTTTAATCTTCCTGGTTCTTTTTCACTTCTACCTGCTTCGCGGATATTCAAAGCAATTCTATGTGCCTGCTCTTTAGTACCCAGAACATTCACGTTATAAGCAATTAAAAAGAATCTTGCACCAGTTACAGTTGCTCCCCAATTCGGAACAAATTTAGCTGGTCCATAGTCGGGTTTCCACTCATCTTTAGTAATTCTATTTGGAATAGCTTCGTATTCGCCTTCTCTGATTGATGGTAATTTTTTTCTATACTCGATTGGTTGAGCTTCTTCATATAAGTAAATCGGAATTCCTAATTCCTCTGAAATTCTCTTTCCGAATTGCTTGGAGCACTCAACGCATTCTTCCATAGTTACATTTGCAACTGGAACAAATGGACAAACGTCCATTGCACCCATTCTAGGGTGTTCGCCAGTGTGTTTTGTCATATCGATGAGTTTATAAGCAGTTTTAGCAGAGTTTATTGCTCCCTCAACTACTGCTTCTGGAGTTCCAACAAAAGTATAAACTGTTCGGTTGGTGGATTTCCCAGGATCAACGTCTAGCAAAGTACATCCAGGAGTATTTCTAATAGAATTTGAGATTGCATCAATTATTTCCTGATTTCTACCTTCAGAGAAATTAGGAACACATTCAACTAACTTATTCATTTTTTCCTTAAATTATTTTTTATAAACTTTTATAGTTTTCGGATTTTTTATCCATCTATCAGTATTAAAATCTTGAATAAAAATAATGG
>CAIWET010000203.1 GCA_903911805.1 uncultured Ignavibacteria bacterium
CTACAAGAGAAAAAATCACTAAATTTGTTCATTGAAAATTAGCTAAAAGAGTGGTAAGGTTTGCCCGTTGCAACTGGTAGACTTTCCCCGGAATGAGTGGTATGGTTTGCCCGGAATTTACAATAAAATAAAAAATAGTATATATACGACATATACATATGATAGATTTTGAGAATATTATTGGATTTGATTGGGATGATTTCAATCTCCACAAAAATTGGAATAAGCACTCAGTACATTGGACTGAATGTGAAGAAATCTTCTTCAATAAACCTTTAGTTGTGAATTATGATTTTTTACATTCAGAATCAGAGAATAGATATTTTGTTTTAGGAAGAACTTCTTTAAATAGAAAATTATTTTTAGTTTTCACATTAAGAAATGATAAAATAAGAATAATTTCTTCAAGAGATATGAACAAAAAGGAGAAAATTGAATATGAAAAGCATACCAAAATTCAGTAGCGAAAAAGAAGAATCAGAATTTTTCGAAAATTTTGATTCAACTGAATTTATCGATTGGAGCAAGGGAACTAAAATATCTTTTAGCAATTTAAAACCAACATTGAAGAGTATTTCAATTAGGTTGCCGGAAATTTTAATTGCAAGATTAAAGCAAGAATCAAATAAAATGGATATTCCATATCAATCATTATTAAAGATTATTTTAAATGAAGGTCTGGATAAAAGACAAATGATAAATAATTAAATGGTATTCTTAAAATAGATATTCCCAAATATTTTCTCTTTTTTTTCGTTATTGTAATTCTTAAGTTCTTTTGAAAATAAGAATTTGAATGGAATTTTAGAATTGATATTATAAATAGAGTATAAATCAGGAATTTTAATTGCAAAAAATAATTGAAGAAAATATTGAAATTATTGAACAATTATGCAAAAAGTATGATGTAAAAAGCTTGTATGCTTTTGGTTCAGTTGTTTCAGAAAAATTTAATGAACAAAGTGATATTGATTTTTTAATTAAATTTAATACCTTAGACTTTTCCAATTATGCAGATAATTATTTGAATTTAGCGGAAGAGCTTGAAAATGTATTTGATAGGAAAGTAGATTTGGTAACAGAAAAATCCTTATCAAATCCTTACTTTATTGAATCTGTAAATTCTTCAAGAATTATGATTTATGAAAATTGAAGTTAAAAAAATATTATTTGATTAAAAATTGAAATCACAATTAAATAGATCATGGAAGAATTTAAATTAAAATATAAAGATTTACTAAATCCTACTTTACATGCTTTGAGAGACTTAGGTGGTTCTGCAAATTCCGATGAAATTGAAGAAAAAATAATTGAAATTTTAAATTTAAATGACGATCAAATAAATGACATTCATAAAGGTTCTAGAACAAAATTAAATTACCAATTGGCTTGGGCTAAGAATAATCTAAAAAATGCTGATTTAATAGAAAATTCGAAAAGAGGAATTTGGGCATTAACGGATAAAGGGAATAAAACTGAAACCGTAGATGAAATCAAATTATTAAGAGCAGTTTCTGAAAAAAATTTTAGAAAAAGATTAACAACAGGAAGCAATATTTCTAACGAGCAAATCGAAAATATTGAAAACATAGAAATATCTGATATAAAATGGGAAGATGAACTCTTAGAAATTATTAAAAATATTTCTCCAAATGCATTTGAAAGACTTTGTCAACGATTATTAAGAGAACTTGGTTTTGTTGATGTTAAAGTGACAGGTAAAGTTGGTGATGGTGGGATTGATGGAAGTGGAATAATAAAAATAAATGGTACTTTATCGTTTCATGTAGTTTTTCAAGCTAAAAGATTTGCTAAAAGTGTTTCATCGTCCGTCATAAGAGATTTTAGAGGTGCAATGGTTGGTAGAGCTGATAAAGGACTAGTTATTACAACTGGTACATTCACTAGAGATGCAATTTTAGAAGCCAGAAGAGATGGTGCCCCAAATATTGATTTAGTTGATGGTGTTGATTTTGTAAAGAAATTAAAATATTTAAATCTAGGGGTTGAAATTGAACTAATTGAAAAAGTTAAAATTAACAAAGAATGGTTTGATTCAATTTAGTTATGAGTATTTTAATTCCAATTGAAGAAATTGATGTTGTTGATTTTAAAGACTTTTGTAGTGTATTTAAAATATATTCGAATTCAATAGAGTATTTTCAAGAAGTTGATGAAATATTAATTATCAAGGAATTAAACAAGATAAGTGATTTTAATTTTGTTCTAAATTATATAAATAATAAATCTGGCGGATTTTTTAGAATTCAAAAATTCAAATAAACTTCAAAATCATTATTGATGTATTTCTCCAAATATTTTCTCTTTTTTTTCGTTATTGTAAATCTTAAGTTCTTTTGAAAATAAGAAATTAGTTGGAATTTAAATAACATTATATATTAAAGGACAAAAAATGTCAGATAATTTTAAGGCTTATCCAGATAAAAAAGCAACTGGAAACTTTAGCGAAGAAGAAGGTAAATATTGCGTTCGTGATATTAATCTTGCAGAAGAAGGTAAATTACTCATCGATTGGGCAGAATCAAGAATGCCTGTTATGATGGGTTTGAGAAAAAAATATTCAGAAACAAAACCTTTTAAAGGTTATAAAATTGCTGGTTGCTTGCACGTAACTAAAGAAACTGGTGTGCTTATCAAAACTTTCCAAGCAGCTGGTGCTGAAGTTTATTGGTCAGGTTGCAATCCTTTATCTACTAATGATGCAGTTGCTGCAGCTTTAGCAGCTGATGGCATTGCTATGTATGCTTGGTATGGCAATCACGAAGATTTCTACTGGTGCATTGATAGAACAATCGACCCAAGACCACATTTAACTTTAGATGACGGTTGCGATTTAATAGATACAGTTCACGAAAAATATAAAGATTATGCTAAAAATGGCGTAATTGGTGGAACAGAAGAAACAACTACTGGCGTTCATAGATTAAGATCACGTGAAGCTGCTGGTGAATTATATTATCCTGTTTTTGCAGTTAATGATGCTGAAACAAAATGGGATTTTGATAATGTTTATGGTACAGGCCAATCAACAATTGACGGTATCATCAGAGCAACTTCAGTTTTATTAGCAGGTAAGAACTTTGTTGTTTGTGGTCACGGACATTGCGGTTCTGGTGTAGCAAAAAGAGCAAAAGGTCTTGGCTCAAACACAATTATCACAGAAGTTAAAGCAACAGCAGCATTAAAAGGAATCTTAGAAGGTCACGAATTAATGCCTATGGAAGATGCTGCTAAAGTTGGCGATATTTTCTGTACAGCTACAGGCGTAAAAGATATTATTCGCAAAGAGCATTTTGCTGTAATGAAAGATGGAGCAATTGTTTGCAATACTGGTCATTATGACAAAGAAATCAATATTCCAGAATTAGAAGAATTATCAGTTAGCAAACGTACTATTCGTCCAAATTGCGAAGAATATACAATGGCTGATGGTAGAAGAATTTATTTATTAGCTCAGGGTAGATTAATCAATTTAGCAGCTGCTGAAGGTCACCCATCAGAAGTTATGGATATGTCTTTTGCTAATCAATTTATGTCTCATTTGGCATTAGTTGAACAACATAAAACAGGTACAAACTTTGCGATTTCAGTTATGGATATTCCAGAAGCACAAGATGAATTAGTTGCTACAACTAAAGTTATCGAAATGGGCTTAAAGATGGATAAATTAACAGACGAGCAAGTTAAATATATGGGCGATTATAACGCTGGAACTTAATTTAATTATGAATTATGAATTATAGATTATTAAAATGGCGGTTCATTGATTTGAATCGCCTTTTTTTTGCTAATTTGTGTTCTATTATTTCAAAAATTTCGCACCTAGCGGAGCTTTGAGAAAAAGAGCAATTCCTGGTATCAACTAAAATGTCGCTCCTAGCGGAGCTTTGAGAAAAAGAGCAATTCTTGTTACTACTAAAATGTCGCTCCTAGCGGAGCTTAATGAATTAAAAATAATTTCAAATAGCATAAAATCTTAAGCAACGTAGTTGCGTCATTTTAGTAGTAAAGTAATTATTTTATTTTTATTAGCTCCATAGGAGCGACATTTTATGGCTAATACATTTTCTCAGATTTATATACAATTGGTATTTGCAGTTAGTGGTAGATTAAATCTCATTAGTTCTAATAACAGAATTGAACTTGAAAAATATATTTATGGGATAATCACAAAAAAAGGTATTAAACAAATTGCAATCTATTGTATGCCAGACCACGTACATTTGTTTATATCTATTAATCCGGAGATTAAAATCTCTGATTTAGTCAGAGATATCAAGTCAAACTCATCTAAATTTATTAATCAAAAAGGATGGATAAATGGTAAGTTTTCTTGGCAACGAGGATATGGTGCATTTTCTTACTCGAAAAGTCAAATTGACATAGTTTCTAAATATATATTAAATCAAGAGTTACATCATAAAATAAAAACTTTTAAAGAAGAATATATTGAATTACTTGAAAAATTTGAAATTGAATATAATGCAGAATATTTATTTGATTGGATTGAATGAAGCACTAAATAATTTCTTATTCATTCTTTAAATTTGAGATATTCTCAAATATTTTTTGGTTCATTGATTTGAATCACCATTTTTATTTGCATATAAATTAATTATTGTGTAAATTCGCACAATAATAGAATTAACGAGGTAAATATGAAGCATATATTAGTATTAACAATATTAATGATTTTTATAATAAGTTGCGAAAACCAAAACACCCCTACAGTTGTCGAACCACCTGTAGTAGTTGATTCTTCTAAAAAAGTAGTTGATTTTTTAAATAATAAAGATTTTAAATTAATAACGATTAATTATAATGGTTTTAATTGCTCTTATTACTCCTGGTGGAGTGGGACTGATGGGAGCGGTAGTAGAATTGATTCAAACTATAATGTATCCCATAATTATATGAATGACCGTGAGAACATTAAAATTGATTCATTAATATCAAAAGATTCTACTATGATTATGTTCCTAACTTATTTTGATAATGACGGTTATGATGATAAGTTTTATTTGTCTTTTAAATTTGAAAAAGAAACATCAAAGTTGGATAGTTTTTATTTATCTTATTTAGTACATAAATTTGTTGGTGGCAGGTCAAGTTCTTATGAATTTAGAGATGTCAAATTAAATTTTAAATCATTAAGATATGAGCTTGTAAATGATTCAATTTTTAGTATATCTTTAAATTATGATGAACTTCAAAAATCATTTAAAAATATTAATTATCGCAAAAGAGACGTTCATCAAACATATTTTGGTGCTACTAATGTGACATCCTTTTATAATTCAGATGGATATATTATATCTTTTAAAAACTTTGATAAAAATGCTTATTTTAAGTTTAGTTTATCAAAGTAATTATTTTAATTGAATAGTAAACATAATAACATTTAAAAATGGCGGTTCATTGATTTGAATCGCCATTATTTTGCAATAAAATTCGTAATATTTCTTCTAAAATTAAATTATTATAAAGGAATAAAAAATTGACAAGAGAAGATGTAAATATATCACTAGAACAAATGGGTGAAAATTTTGCTATTGATGATTTTATTGATAGATTGATTTTCATTGAAAATGTTAAAGAAGGATTGAATGATTCAAACAATAAAATAGTTTTTTCTGAACAAGAAGCAGAAAATCAATTATCAAAATGGTTAAAATAAATTGGACAAGGAAATCTTTAAAGGACATTAATAGTATTGCAGAATATATTGAGCAAGATTCCTTAAAATATACAAAGTTTGTGGTCCAAAATTTATTTAATTCAGTGAATATCTTAAAGTCATTTCCTTACTCTGGTCGTATTGTTCCTGAATTTTTAAATGATAATATAAGAGAAATAATACGTGGTAATTATAGAATTGTTTATAAAATTAATGATGTTGAAAACATTGATATTTTAACAATTCACCATAGTAAAAAGTTAGATTTAGATATAATTTAGCTTTATATAAAATGTCGCTCCTGACGGAGCTTGGTTCAATTAGAAATAAAAAAAAGGCAATCCATTACTGAACTGCCTCTATTTGAAATTTTAATCCGAAAGATTATTCTTCGCTGTGAGTTTTAACTTTTCTCTTGTTTGGATCTAATTCCATTTTTCTTAATCTTATAGATTTTGGAGTAATTTCAACGAATTCGTCTTCGGCGATGAATTCAATTGTTTGATCTAAAGATAATAGTCTTGGTGGACGCAAAGTAATTGTAGCATCTGAATTCGATGCACGCATATTTGTTAATTTCTTTTCTTTAGTAATATTAACATTCATATCTAATGTTTTGTTTCTTTCGCCAACAATCATTCCGGTATAAACTTCAGTTCCAACTTCAACGAATAATTCGCCTCTATCTTCCATACCAAATGATGCATAAGCTGTGATTCTACCATTGCGATCTGCCACTAAAGCACCTAAAGTTCTTTGTGGAATATTGCCGAACCAAGGCTCGAAACCATCAAATAAAGTATTCATTACGCCAGTACCTTTGGTATCTGTCATAAATTGACTTCTAAATCCAATTAAGCCACGTGATGGAATTTTAAATTCAATATTTACACGACCAGAGCCAGTATTCATCATATTTGTCATTAATGCTTTTCTTGAAAGAAGTTTTTCAGTTGCAACACCAATGAAATTTTCTGGTACGTCAAGATAAACTCTTTCAACTGGTTCGCATTTAACGCCATCAATTTCTTTGATGATAACATTTGGCTTGGAAACCATAAATTCGTAACCTTCGCGACGCATTGTTTCAATTAAGATTGCCATTTGCAATTCACCACGACCACATACTTCAAAAGCATCTGCTCTATCTGTTGGTTTGATTACAATTGATACATTTCTTAATTTCTCTTTATCTAATCTATCTTTAATATTTCTGGTTGTTAGGTATTTACCTTCTTTTCCAGCAAAAGGACTATCATTTATATAGAATACCATAGATAATGTTGGTTCATCTACTGTAATTCTTGGCAATGGTTTAGGATCTTCCATAGAAGTAATTGTATCGCCAATTTTTACGTTAGGAACACCTGCAACTGCAATGATATCGCCAGCTGTAAGAACTTCCATTTGTTTTCTTGCTAATCCAACATAAGTATAGATTGCAGAAAATTTTACGTTATTTGTAATTGTGCCATCGCCACAAAGAGCATACATTTTATTTAATTCTAATACACCGGTAGAGAGTCTTCCGATTGCAATCTGACCAACATAATTATCATAATCAAGATTAGTGATTAAGAATTGAGTGATTCCGTGTTCATCAATTTCAGGTCCTGGAATTTCAGCAACGATTGTATCGAATAATGGCTTTAATGTTGTTGAATCATCTCCAAGCTGGTAATGTGCAACGCCATCTTTAGCATAAGCATAAATGATTTTAAATTCAATTTGCTTATCGTTAGCATCAAGATCGATAAATAAATCATATACTTCGCTAACAACTTCGTCAATTCTTGCGTCAGGACGGTCAATTTTATTAATAACCAAAATGATTGGTAATTTTTTTTCTAATGCTTTTTTCAAAACAAAACGAGTTTGAGGAAGTGGACCTTCGGAAGCATCAACTAAAAGTAATGCGCCATCAACCATATTTAGTGAACGTTCCACTTCGCCACCAAAATCAGCATGTCCTGGTGTATCGATAATATTGATTTTAATATCGCCATACTGAATAGCAGTGTTTTTAGCTGTAATGGTTATGCCACGTTCCTTTTCGAGGTCCATTGAGTCCATAATACGTTCTTCAACTCTTTGGTTATCTCTGAATAATCCGCTTTGTCCTAATAATCCATCAACTAATGTTGTTTTGCCGTGATCAACGTGAGCAATAATTGCAATATTTCGAATATTTTGATTTCTCATAAAAAAGTAAATTCCAATGTGTAAAATTAATAAAGTGCAAAAATACGATATTTTTGTGAGATAAATGGCTAATAAATTGTTATAATGATAAAAAAAATGAATTAAGCCTTTTATTAATTCAATGATAGCAA
>CAIWET010000204.1 GCA_903911805.1 uncultured Ignavibacteria bacterium
GAAAATAATATGAAAAAAATTATATTCTTGTCGATAATCGTATTTGGACTATTAATAATTAGTGCGAATGATTTGGAATCGGCACCAAAAAAGAAAACTGCTCCAAAAGAGCAAAAATCAGGAAATTCGATTGATTCGAAACTTGATGATTACCAAAGTGCAACAAATAAATATTGCGAAATGATGAGACGCCAAAATAATGGCGAAAACGTCTATCAAGCTTTGAATGATGCAACAATGAGATTTGCAGAGTTAAATCAGGAGCTTTCTGGAATGATTGAAGACAAAAAATTCAGCAGAAAGCAATACGACCGATTTGTAAAAATTACAGATCAATATTCTGGATGTATGTAATTAATTTTAGAAAGAAAAATATGAAATCAAAATTTTTAACTATCGCTATATTAATAATGGCATTTACTTTTTCTTCATTTGCTCAAACTGACAAAGAAATCGATGCAATCGTTAAAGATATAAAGGCAAAATATGCCGATGTAAATAAAAACGTTAAAAAGGCAACCATGAAGAATTGGGTAGTGGAAGAAGAGTACGAGGGAGGTGAAAAGTATATTTCTGAAGATGCAGATTATTATTATTTTAATAATATAATGATAAAAATGCATTATGGTGCAGGTGGTGGAGATTATAGTAGTGAAAGTGAATTTTATTATGATAATGGAAAATTATTTTTCTTTTTTGAAAAATCAGATATCACTCTTACTGATCAAAAAGAAATCAGATGTTACTTCAAAGATGGGAAAATGATCAAGTATATATATAATGAAATAAATAATGGGAAAAAGAAACCTCAAAAGGATATAAAAATGAACAGTAAGGATTTTAAAAATCAACAAGTTGAGGTTCTAAATAAAGAAAAAGAACTTTTAGATTCTCAAAATAAAGCAAAATAATATGAAAAAATCAATTATAATCCTATCCATCCTCGTTTTGGCGGGGATGGAAATCTTTGCTCAATCTGAGCCAATTACTCTGCTTTTTGGTGGAGATTGCACTTTTGCAACTGCCTTCGATAAACCAACAGGGAATGATTTTGCTCGTCCATTTAAAAATATTCCTTGGTTCGGGAAGGCTGATATCTCAATGGTGAATTTTGAGAATTGTGTTTCGCTTCGTGGCAAAAAGGTTGAGAAAAAGTTCAATTTCAAGATGAATCCGAAATATCTCGAAGTGATGCGATTAGCTGGAATCGACATTGTGAATATGGCGAATAATCACGTGATTGATTATGGTTTGGAGGCATTTATCGATAGTCAATATTATCTTGATTCGATGAAAATCAAGCACTCTGGCGCGGGAACTAATATTGATGAAGCTCGCAAACCAGCGATTATTGAGGTGAAAGGCAAGAAATTCGGATTTTTGGGTTATTATAGTGGAAATCCTGCTGGCAAAAACAGCTATGGAACTGCTCCGAGAAATCCTGAAATGATTAAAGCGGATATTAAAAATCTGAAGGAAAACCTCAAGGCTGATTACGTAATTGTAAATTATCATTGGGGAGAAGAGGGCTCACATTTTGCTAATTCAGAGCAAAAGAGTTTGGCTCACTTAACAATTGATGCTGGAGCAGATGCTGTGATTGGCACTCATCCACACGTTTTGCAGGCAGTGGAGACCTACAAAGGAAGATTTATATGTTATTCGTTGGGTAACTTCATTTTTGGTGGAAATGCTCGTAAAGAACACGACACAATGATATTTAAATTGATTGTAAAAGATGGCGTATTGTCCTCCGAAATTATTCCAATCCACGTAACAAATTTTGCAGCTTTTGATGTGGATGCAAAGAAGCGCGCAAAGATCTTGGAAGATATCGAGAGCTATGGGAAGTAGGTATCTATATTTCTTTTGCTGATAATCAAAATAATAGTTATTTTTGATAAATATTCATATTAAGATTATGAAAGAATAGTTTTGAAATTAGAATTTGAATGGAATATTGAAAAATCTAGAATAAATGAAAAGAAGCACGGCATCACTTTTGAAGAGGCTATTTCAGTTTTTGATGATGAAACAGCAGCATTTTTGCACGATTCGGAGCATTCATTTAATGAAGATAGATATTTGCTAATTGGATATTCTAAATACAATAATTTATTATTTGTTTCTTTTACAGAACGAGATGATAGAATAAGAATTATTAGTTCTAGAAAAGCAACTAAAAATGAAAGAAAGGGTTATGAAGAAAATTTCAAAAAATAATGAAAAAGAAGACGATTTATTGCCAGAATACAATATTGATTATTCTAAAGCGGTGAAAAATCCTTATTTCAAAAGAGATAGAGTATTTATTGAGGTTGATAAAGATGTAGCAGATTTATTTCAGAACACTGACAATATAAATGATGTTTTGAAGGCAATAGCAAAGAGTTTTCCTAAAAGTTCTGTTGCTATATTATAGAATATGAATTTTAAAAATAAATAATTAAAAGTTGTCCTTTTTAATTTTGTATGAAAGTTAGAGATATAATAAAATTAATTGAAAATGAATAAATATCTTATAATCTTAGAAAAAACGAAAACTGGTTATTCAGCTTATGCTCCGGATTTACCTGGGTGTATTGCCTCGGGTACAACAAAACACGAAACTGAAAATTTAATGAAGGAAGCAATGGAATTTCATATTGAAGGAATGATAGAAGAGGGTTTAGAAATTCCAAAACCAACTACCAGAGGAGCTGAATTTATTAAAATTAATTATTTGAAAAACAAAAGAAAGGAATTAGCAACAGTTTAAGCTAATTTGAAACTAGAAAAATAAATAGTAAGCGTTGTCTTACTGCGTTCTTATTCGGAAATCGCCAATTTTTAAATTACCGAACGCAGAAACGGACACGCCCCGCTTGGGGCGTTTTCAGTTTTTGCTCGGTATAAGGGTGTTTGGCGATACCTCGAATAAGGGCATTAAATTGGAGATGCCCTTTTTTTGTGGGAAAATGGCATTTCATTTCCAAAAAAAATTAGGAGTGAAAATGAGCGATTTATTAACAGGGCCAATTAAGGATTTTTATACTATTGGCTCAGATATCTGGGATAGATATCATAAGTGGAAAGATACAGTATATTCAGAAAATGTACTTGTAAATTTATTTTATATTGAATGCAAATATAATTTAACCATTTTGGATGCATTAAAGCTTAATGGTTTTAATAACGAAAATTCAAATGAAGATTTAATTCATTTTATTCAATTAATAAAAGTTGACCAATTAGAAAGAATTCTCTTTTCTGGATTAGCTATTAATGATAAAGCTAAAATAGAAGAAAATAAAAAATCATTTTTTTCATTCATTAGTGAACCAATAAAAATATTATTTGATAACGACGACAAAAAGCACTTTGATGAAAAAAATTCTAATGAAAAAAGTATTTTTGAATGTTGTTTATTTATTTATTCAAAAATTAATGCCTTA
>CAIWET010000205.1 GCA_903911805.1 uncultured Ignavibacteria bacterium
ATATTTTTTTATCCCTTTTTAATAATGCAATACCGTAATTGACTTCAATTAAGTTTAACTCGGGATTATTTTTTATTAATTTTATTACATCTGTTGATTTAGTTATTACATATAAATCTTGATTTATCTCACCTTTAAACAGCCAATTTTCGAAATCAAAATTTTTATTATTAGACTCAACAATTTGCTTATATTTTGAATATTCATAATCTCTATTCGAATAAAACATATAACCAAATTTGTAATTAGGAATATTATGGACTAAAATAAATCCCTTTTTATTATTTCCGATATCTTGATAGTATCTAATTGCTGTTCCTTGTAGGTATTCTTCTAATTTTGGAGTTAGAATTGGCATTAACAAGCTCAAAGCCAAGGCTGTATTTACAAAAAGAATTATTATGCCATTCAAATATAGTTTTTTATAAAATAGTACCAATGTAACAATTAATAATGCTAAAAATAAAATTCCAATAAAATACTCTGTTCCTGCCATTTGAACATCTTTTGTAAGAATTTCTCGAGTAAAAGTATCATTAACTTTTGAAAGTAGAAAGTCTTTATGAATCAGTAAGAACGGAAGTATAATAAGTGCTGCCCCTAAAAATGTGCCAATAATTCCTAATAACCAAGAAGTTGTTTTTTTCCATCCTGTGTTTCTGTAAATTATTCCGTAAGCGCCATAAGAAGCAAGAAATGTTATTGGGAAATATGTCATGGATGAATAATGTACAATTTTTGTTTTTACAATTGAAAAGACGATTAATACAACAAGTAACATTATTACCATAAACAACTTGAATAATGAAACATTATAAAACTCTTCAACTTGTCTGATTATTCCTCTCAATAGCAAGATTGATGCAGGAAAACATCCAAATAACAATACAACAAAATGATAATAGAATGGTTGACCGTGACCGGCATCTCCCGTAGTCATTAATCTGATTTGATAGCTTACAAACTGACTTATTGTATTTTGTCCAGTGGTAAATGTAATTGCAAGATACCATAAAACAATGGGAATTAATGAAATAAAAGAAATAATTAATGCTTCTTTTAATGGGAATTTGATTTCTTTTCTTTTTATTATATAAAAAACTATTAAAATCATCCCAGGTATTAATATTCCAACAGGTCCCTTTGTAAACACAGCCAGACCAAGTAATAATCCACTGATGTAAAGGTATTTATTTATTCTTAATTTGTATTCAAAATAGTATTTATATAAATAATAGATTCCCAAAAATATTAATAAATTAAAAGTTGGATCTATAATACCTGTTTTAAAGTAAAAATGTGGTAAAAATGAGCCTATATAAGTCAAAACCCATATCAATCCAAATCTATCATCAATTAATTTATTTCCAATTTTATAAAGTAATAATAATGTAATAATTCCGATTAGAGCATTTGGAAATCTTGCTGCAAAATCATTTACTCCAAATACTTTCATTGAGGCAACTTGCATCCAAATAAAAAGAGGTGGTTTCTCGTGAAATGGTTCAAAATCGATTCTTACTTGCAAATAATCGCCAGTTACAATCATTTCTCTTGCTGCTTCGGCAAAATTTACTTCGTCCCAATCAAATAAATGCACATTTCCAAGAAATGGAATAAATAAAATCAATCCAAGAATAATTATTAGAAACTCATTTTTATATTTATCAATTATTGATTTCATCTTTTTCAAATTGAACTAAGTGCAGATTTAAAATAATTGAAGATTGAATATTTAGATTTTTCTGCAATTTCTAAAACATCATTATGTGTTAAAACTTTAGTATTCGTATCACTTAGAGTATTAGTAACAAGTGAACAAGCTGTTACATTCATACCTAAATAACAGGCTGAAATTGCCTCATGGATTACAGACATACCAACTACATCTGCACCTAATTTTCTCAACATTCTTATTTCTGAAGCAGTTTCATAAGAAGGA
>CAIWET010000206.1 GCA_903911805.1 uncultured Ignavibacteria bacterium
TCATTTCTAAATTAGCAGTACTAATTTGCTTAATAACTATGAGCATTTTTACTTCTAATGCTCAAGTTAGTATTGGAGCGTCGACCTACACTTCTTTAGGGGCAGCTTTTACAGCTATTAATTCTGGTACTCATACTGGAGCAATTACTGTAACAATTACAGCCAATTGTTCTGAATCAGCAGCAGCAGTATTAAATGCAAGTGGTGATGGCAGTGCAAGTTATACATCAGTATTGATTTATCCAACTGGTACTTATACCATAAGCGGTAGTATTACCAATGGTTTAATTCAGCTAAATGGTGCTGATAACGTAACGATCGATGGTCGTACAAACCAATCTGGTACATCAAGAAATTTGACAATTTCAAATTCAAGTACTTCTGGTGCTTGTATTTGGTTAGATAGTAATACAACTACTACTACCGGTAAAGGTGCATCTTATAATACTATTAAATATTGTAATATAGTTGGAGCTTCAAACTCAACTTCATCAACTTACGGTATTGTATTGTCTTCAGCTGCAGGTATTACAACTGGAACTGCTGGAAATGATAATAATGAATTTTCATATAACAATATTGGTGGTGTTTATTATGGTATTAGACTATATGGAACAGCAACAACAACTCCAGGAGCTTCTTGGGTTAATGGTAATAAAGTAAAATATAATACTTTTGGTTCTACTTCTGATGCAACAAAAGCCCCTTATTATTGTATTTATAATTATTATGCTTGGGGAACTGAAATTTCTTATAATGAATTTTATTTAGTTACAAATCAAACATATTTGTATTGTGCATATTCATATTATCACGCAAATACAAAAGTAAATTATAATTATTACCACGATATTTCATATTCTGGTACATCAACAACACCTTATTTATATCTAAGTTATATGTACTATGGTAATGGTGCAATACAGATCAATAATAATACTGTTCAGGATATAAATTGGTTATATTATATTTATGGATTTTATAATTATTATCCAAATTATAATGCTGGTTTTTCTCACCAAATCAATGAACAATACAATACAATTCAAAGAGTAAAAACTGGTGGTACAGGCTATTTGTATGCATTTTACAATTATGGATATTCTTCATATCCTGGTAAAATCTTCTTCAATTTTAATACAATTAAAGATGTTGATATTAATTATTATGCATATTTGACCTATATCTATTATTTAAATAATTCATCAATTACTGATAATAGTTTTACAAACGTTTTACAAAAACCAGCAGCGACTGCAGGTTATATTTATACAATGCAGGTAGGTTATAGCGATAGCTCAGTTATAGCAAATAACAAATTTGTTAACTTAAGAGCATATTATGGTATTTATGGTATTTATAATTACTATACTTCATATTCTACAATTAAAAACAATGAAATTGGTAATTTATATACTACATATACTGGTTCATATTATCCAGTAAACGGAATTTTATTATACGGAACTACTACATTAGGTGCTAGATATGGTCACGGTGTAACAGTTAACAATAATTCAATTTATAACATTAATAATTGCAATTATTCTAATACTCCGACATCAACTTCTAATCCAATCGGTATAGGGGTATATAGTACTTTGAATCATAAAATTTATTATAACTCAGTAAATATGGCTGGTGCTCAAGGTGGTTCATCCGCTTCTCCATCATTCTCTGCTGCTTTATGGGTTTATAGTACTTCATCAACTGGTTTGGATATCAGAAATAACGTTTTCTCTAATACTGCTTCAAATCTTGGAGCAGGTTCTAAGCATTATGCTGTTTATTTCCCATCTGGTTTCAATTTTGCTACATCAACTATTAATTATAACTACTATTATGCTAATGGTACTTATAATATTTTGGGAACAAACGGTACTGATCAAACAACAATAGCTGCTTGGAGAACTGCTACTTCACAAGATGTGAATTCTAACTTTGCAGATCCATTATTCAACGCTAGCAATATTTTGCCTCCAAAATTTGGTTCTCCATTATTAGCATCAGGAACACCTATTGCTGGTTTTTCAACTGATTTGTTGAATGTTTCTCGTTCAGCTACAACACCTTCTATTGGCGCTTATGAAAATGCCGGTGATTTTGCAGGTCCAGACATTATTTATACAGCATTAACAAATACTACAAGTAATACAAGTAGAGATTTAACTGGTGTTACTGTAACTGATCCTAGTATTGTTAATACCACAACTTTTAAACCTAGATTGTATTATAGATTATCAACTGCTAATAATACTTATGTTGATAACACAAGTGCAACTAATGGTTGGAAATATGTTGAAACATCAAGTGCTTCATCACCTTTCAATTTTACTATTGATTATACAAAATTAAATGGTACTGTTTCTGGTGGTACTTCAATTGAATACTTTGTTGTAGCTCAAGATTTGGCAACAACACCAAATGTTGGTGTTAATAAGGGTACATTTGCTGTTCAACCAACATCTGTGGCTTTATCATCAACAGCGTTCCCTGTTTCTGGAGTAAATTCATATAAAATTATGAATCCATTCCCAGCTGGAACATATACTGTTGGTACAGGTGGAAATTATCCATCATTAACTAATAATGGTGGTTTATTTAATGCACTTGAATACGGAATGTTATCTGGAAATATTGTTGTTAATATTATTTCAGATTTAACATCTGAAACAGGAACTTGGGTATTACCAAAATGGTCAGAAACTGGTGCAGGTAACTACACAATGACAATTACTACAAATGCTCCTGTTTTAAGAACTATCTCTGGTTCAGTTGCAGGTTCTTTAATTAAAGTTCGTGGTTCTAATGTAATAATTGACGGTAGATTTAGTGGATCAGGTAGATATTTGAAATTCAATAATACAGCTGCATCTGGTACTGTTGCTGCAGTTCATTTCTCTGCAAATGCAGTAGGAATAAATAATAGTTCTATTAAGTATTGTTACGCATCTACTGGCTTTAATGCTGCTTCTACATCAATAGGTATCTATGTTGGTGATGAAACGATTACCGTATCTGGTGGTGGCTCAAATATTTCAAACATTATGATTGATAACAATATAGTAACAAAAGCATATTATGGTATTTATGTTGGTGGTTCAGCAAGTGTTTTAGGACAGTTTGTAACTATATCAAATAATACAGTTGGTTCAACTGTGTCTTCAGATTATGTTCTTTATAGAGGTATTACTTCATATTATTTGAACAATCCTATTATTACTAAAAATACAGTATTTAATATGATTCATCCATCAACTTCAACTAATACAAATATTGCCGCTATAGAATTCTTAGGTGGCGGTACTGGTGGAGAAGTTTCATATAATAAAATTACTGGTATTATTCAGGCATCATCTGGTGGCTGGGGAGCTTATGGTATTAACATTGCAGCTGGTACAGGTATTACAATGCATAATAATATGATTTCTGACATTGCAACAATGAATTACAGTGCAACATCTACAACTTATAATCCATTTGGTATAAGAATTACTGCTGGTTCAGGACATAAAATGTATAATAATACAATCTATATGCAAGGAACTCAACCAAATGTTGGTACAGCTGCATCATTAACAGCTTGTATTTTAATAACTGGTTCATATACAGGTTTAGAATTAAAAAATAATATTTTATCAAATTCATTAGCAGGTAAAGCTGGCACACAATCATTTGGCATTTATGCTTATGTTGCATCACCTAGCACTTTATTTAATGCAAATGATTATAACGTATATTATGGTGGTGGAACTTATGGATATCCTGCTGGATATAACACAACATCTCCATTTACAACTATTACTGATATTGCTACAATGCAATCAATTTATGGTGGAAACACAAACTCAAAAATTAAAAACGTAAGCTTTATTGACTCTGCTAACGTACATTTAAATAATGCTTCAATTACAGATACAGAGTTATTTGCACCAACAATTGCTGGAGCTAACCTTGACTTTGATGGTGAAACAAGACCTGCTTCTTCTCAAATGGGTGCTGATATTGTTTCATTTACAATTGGATTGAAAACTGATTTAACAGTTGGACCTAATAATCCTGCTTATTGTGTTGGTGATTCAGTTTCTGCTTGGTTTGAACCAAAAATTTCAAATTATAGTGATGGTATTGCTAGATCATATAATGCATCATTTACAACTAAATGGTATAAAAATGGAACTGAAATTACAGCTCTTGCTAATTATTTATCATTCTATGTAAAACCAATTCAGCAATCTGACTCTGCAAACTACTATGCAACATATACTTTAAATGGTCAAACAAATTCTACTTCTACAAGAGTATTTAAAGTAGAAACACCAATAAGTTTAACATTGCAACCAAAAGCAAGTGAATCTGTTTGTTCAAATTCATCGAATTTAACATTAAATGCAGCTGCAACTGGTACAATTTTAGGTTATCAATGGCAAAAAGAAAATCCAACAGGTTCAGGAACTTGGGTTAACCTATCAGGCGCAACTAATCCTATATTAAGTATTACAGTTGCAAATGCTCAATCTGCAATTGGAAATTATAGAATGCAGACTTTCGGTCCTGGTAACTGTGGACCAGCTACTATAACAACTTCAGTTGCAAATGTACAAGTTACTGATCCTATTACTTCATTTACAGCAACTTCAGATGTTGCTGATTTAAAGAATATTTGTATTAATACAACTTTCCATTTGACATCAACAAGTAATGGTACTGTTTATGGAGTTAAATGGCAATATTTGAATGGTGGTACTTGGACTGATTTGAAAACAAGTGAATTCCCAACAGCAAATACAAATACATTAGAAATTAAATATGCTCAACCAGGTCAATCAGGCAAATATCGTGCAGTATTTAATGGTTCAGTTACTTGTAATAATGTTGCAACACCTGGTCCAGAATTTGATGTTGTAATTTGGCCTTTATTCTCAGTAAAAGAACACCCAAGTACACAATTATTATGCGAAGGTGGACAGTTTACACTAAGAACAATTGTTGATGGTACTATTTATGGATATAAATGGTATAAAGATGGTCTTCCAATTACAGAATCAACTGAAGCTATTGGTACAACATCAGCATTATTAACTATTAAAAATTCTAAATTCCCAACTTCAGGTTTATACAGTGCTCAATTAGATATTGAAGATTGTTCAGGTAGAAGATTCATTTTCACCAATCCTGCTTTAGTATATGTTGTTTCAAAAACAATTATTACTAAAAAACCAGTAACACAAAATGTTGCTTTAACAGGTATTGCAGTATTTGAAGTTCAAGCACACGTTGAAGGTGCTCCTGCTGATTATAAAGCTACAGTACAATGGTACAAAGGCACTAAAGCATTAGTTGACGATATGAGAATTACAGGTTCAAAATCTTCAATTTTAGCAATTGATAATATTCAAGCTAGTGATTTAGGCGAAGATTATTGGGTTGTTGTTAAAGGCTTATGTGCTTCTGATACTTTAAGAGGATTTGGTTTAAGACAATCAACAGTTAGCATTACTGGTCAAGATGTTAATATTTCAACTTGCGAAGGTACAAATGCTATATTGAAAATTCAAGCATCATCAAATGCAGGAAATGATAAAATTAATTACCAATGGTTCAAAGGTACAACAGCTTTAACAAACGGAGCAAAATATACAGGAGTGAATACTGCTAGTTTAACAATTCTTAACCCAGCTACAACTGATGAAGCCACTAATTATAATTGTAAAGCATCAGTTAATCCAGGTCCTGTTACAGCAACTTCAATGGATGTTAACTTTAAAGTACAATTAAAACCAACAATTGCAACACAACCAACAGCTAATTTGAGTGTTCAAACAGCTAAAGAAATCAAATTGAGTGTGGTTGCAGCTGGAACAGCTCCATTTACATATCAGTGGTTTAAAAATGGAACAGCAATTTCTGGCGCAATTTTAGCTGACTTCTCAATAGCAGCTGCAGCAACTACTGACGCTGGTGTTTATTATTGCGTAGTTACAAATGGTTGTGGAACAATTCAATCAGGAAACTCAACTGTTGTAGTAACATTTAAAGATATGACAGGCATAATTGAAACTAATGAATTTGGATTGAGTGCAGAACCTAATCCATTAACTTCAAATACAAGAATCTTATTTAATGTAAAAGAATCTGGTGCTTACAGATTAACATTAACAGATATATTCGGAAAAGAAGTTTCAGTTATTTCTAATACAGAATTAGAAGCAGGAAATCACACAATGTCATTTAATGCTGAAAATTCAATGATTGCATCAGGAACATATTATTTAAC
This sequence comes from uncultured Ignavibacteria bacterium, assembly GCA_903911805.1. GTDB lineage: Bacteria > Bacteroidota > Ignavibacteria > Kapaibacteriales > UBA2268 > CAIWET01. The sequence goes on from CAIWET010000206.1 coordinate 6,278, forward strand.
ATTAACTAATGGAACTTTAAGATCAACAATTAAAGTAATCATCGTAAAATAATAATTTCTGATTCGGTTTGTTTTTTAAAAGAGTCTCCTCAATCGAGGAGACTTTTTTTTATGTGTATTTTTAAATTAAAATTCTTAAATTTGTTAAAGTATTATTTGATATTTGAATAATTTAGGAGTTTATATGTGGTGGGAATATATTTTATTTTATGTTTTGTCGGGTGTTGCATTATTAATTTTTGCAAAATTAATTAATCAGAAGATATTTAATATAAATTTAAATGAATATTTAAATGTAAAAGATAATGTTGCTGTTGGAGTAGAAGTTGGTGGACAGCTTTTTGGAGTAATATATATTATAACTTCAAGTATGTTTTTACCTGTAGAAACAAATTTTTTGCTTGATTTAGGAATAGTACTAGTCAATGGAATTGTAATCATTTTATTAACCTCATTTCTTTCTTTAATGTTAAGTCGAATTCTTGTGTCTAAAAACATTAATGAGCAAATAAAAGCTGGGAATGTACCATCTGCAATAGTAATGGCATCAACATTTGTAGCTATTAGTATGATGACAACAGGAGTTGTTCGTTTTCAGTATAAATCAGATATTCTTCCAATTATAATTTTTCTAATTGTTGGAATTTTAACTTTTATTGCAGTCACTTCTCTTTTCAGATATTTAACTTCTTATGATGATGTTAAAGAAATTGAAAATGGAAATATGGCTGCCGGATTTAGCTATGGAGGATTAATTATTGCTATTGGTATAGTAATTTCAAATGCACTGACAGGAGATTTTACAACTTATGAAGCAGGACTGTGGGGATTTTTAGATTCAGCAATAATAGTTCTTCTTATGTATCCAGTTAGACAGTTTTTAATTCAAGGATTGATTATGGGATGTGGATATAAATTATATGGTGGCAAACTTGACGACGAAATTGCACGTGATAGAAACATTGGAGCAGGAGTAATAGAAGCTGCAATTTACATTGCAACTGCTATATTCGCTGTAAAGTTTATCGATGTATTATAATTTAAACAGTAGCAGATTCTATTATATTCAAAATTCCTAAATCTGCGTCTAATTCTGCTTTAATGCCGATGGGCAAGGTTGCTTGTTCATCGGTATGGCCAAAATTCAAACCATAAAAAACTGGGATATTAAGATCTTTTAGATAAAAATCAAGAACTTCGCCAAGTGTCCAATCCCAAACTCTTGAGGATTTAAGTCCTTCAAAATTACAATCAGAGCATACTCCAAAAACGATTCCTGCTGCATCTTTTAGTTTCCCTGCAATTTTAAGTTGATTCATCATTCTATCAACTCGATATGGCTCTTCTCCAACATCTTCTAAAAAGAGAATTTTTCCTTTTGTTTCGATTTCGTATTTTGTACCCATTAATGAAGAAATCAATGAAAGATTTCCACCAATCAAATTTCCTGAAGCTTTTCCAGAGGTAATTGTTCTAGTTGGGAATTTTTTCCTGATATTATTTAATCCTTGAGAATTTTTTATTTCTCCAATAGGATTAGAAGAAAACATAGCTTTATTGAAATAATTCAGTGTAAATGGGGAATAGGATGATAATAAAACAGGTCCGTGGAAGGTCACCAATCCAGTCATTTTATGAATGGCAAGATGCAACGCCGTTATATCACTATATCCTATAAAAATCTTTGGATTTTTCTTGATTAAATCATAATCAATAGAATCTAATATTTGAGCTGAACCATATCCACCACGTATATTAAAAATTGCTTTAACTTGTTTATTTGCAAAAAGTGAATGCAGGTCATCAATCCTTTCAGCAATCGTTCTGGTTTTGTATCCACTAGCTTTAAGAGTGTTTTCGCCGAATATTGGATTGAGTTTGAAATATTCCAAAGCTTCTTTAGCTCTTCCGATATCGTCAGGGTCGGTTACAGAAGTAGCCGGTGCTATCACTCCAACAGAATCACCTTGTTTGAGAAAATTTGCCTTAATATTTGGGTTATTTATAATTGATTGATTATTGTTCTGCGAAAATAGATTTATATTAGAAGCAACACCAAAAGCAGCTAATGATTTGATAAAATCTCTTTTTTTCATAATATTATTCCAAAATAAAAGCAATTTATCAAAAAAAAATTAATTTATTATATAATTTCTTTTTTTTTCAAAATAAAATGATTATATTTGAAAATAGAATTTTAAAATTGAATTACCAAATTAAGAATGGGGGAATTCTTTTAATAAAAAGGGTAATAAAATGATAATTATACATAAAGTAGAAATAGAAGAAGATAGTATATTCGGCGATAATCCCGATGAGGATTTTAATGTTTTAACCACAGCGGCAGAAAAGTGTTTAAAAGACTTAACTCAAATTTATAATTATACAGATTCGATGGGATTGGAACACGAAATAAGTTATCGTGATTTGATCAAAAAAGCTTACTATTATAATTTGGAAAATATTGGCGATTTGAAGCGAATGTCTGGCCAACCTTATTATATCCATCCTTTAAAGGCTTGCTTAATTTTAATTAATGAAATTCGTAATGCCGAAATAGAATCAATAATTGCTGCAATTTTGCACGACCTTGCTGAGGATATTAAAGAGATTACTCTCGAAATGATTCAAGATGAATTTGGTCTTGTCATTTCTAATATGTGCGACGCTTTGATGAAAATCAAGCATAAAGAGACTAAATTTCTCGATAAAGCATCTACTTATGAAAAATTATTTAAAGCATTTATTAATGATTATCGAATAATTTTAGTAAAATTAGCTGATAGATTAGATAATATGCGAACCTTGCAGCATTTAAAAGACTTTAAACAAACCGAAATTTCTACAGAAACACTTAATTTTTATGTCCCATTTGCTTACAGACTTGGATTGCTCAATATAAAAATTAAACTTGAAGATTTGAGCTTATATTTTCTTGACCCAATTATTTACTCTGAAATTAAACAAGAAAAAGAAATAAAAAAAGAAGATATTGAGCGAGAAATTATGACTTGCCACGAATATCTATCAAATGAATTGAATAATGCTGGCTTAAACCACGTAATTACAGCTGAACACAAGCATTTTTATGAAATAAGCAGAATAATATCAGAAGGAACAAAATTAAGCGATATCAGCAATTTTTATTCAATGAAGATTATCATTTTTTCAACTGATTATAGCGATTGTTATCGCGCTTATGGAATTTTAGTTCAAAAGCTTAAACCTGTATATTATTATTATGATTATATAACTCAACCTAAAATTAACCTCTATAGAGCCATTCACGCGACCGTAAATGGTCCACACGGTAAAAGGCTCGAAGTAATTATTCGTACAGCAGAAATGGACGATATAGCCGAAAGAGGGGCAGCTGCAAATCTTAATCCTGCGGAATTTAAAAAATCACTTAATATTAAAAAATCTGATGTCGAAAATTGGATTGCTTGGCTTAGAGATTCGGTGATAAATGAAGGTGACGAAAATGCAATGCAGAAGATTTGGGGTTCCATCAGATCCAATCTATATGAAAATGAAATAATTGTGCATACTTCAAAAATCAAAGATATTCAATTACCTCACGGTTCTACGATTATTGATCTTGCTTTCAATATCTCGGAAAAATCAGGATTATCTCTTATTTCTGCAAAAGTTAATGATGTACTCAAAGATTTGAAATATGAGCTTCAAAATAATGATTATGTTGAGTTAATACATTCAGAGCATAATGAAATCGGTAATGATTGGATAGATTCTGTGGTAACAATTAAAGCTTTAACAGGATTATATAAATATTATCAATCAAAACAAATTGTAATTCCAGAAATCAAAATCGAATTTCCAAAAGATGTAAAATTCAGAATAACTGGTGATGACAGAACTGGTATTTTGATTGATATTACAAATGCAATTGGTCAATTAAATATTCAACGAATAAATTTAAGCTCAACAAATGCTTTGTTTGAAGGAGCATTTACCGTAGCTATCCCTGAAAAATCCTTTATTAATACACTCTATGTTAAATTATTAGGTATTAAAGGTCTTAAGGGAGTAGAAATATTAGAAGATTAAAAAAAGTATTAAACCTTTTTTAATTACTAGTGTTATTGATAAGTAAATGAAATGTATTTTGTTTAAAATATGGAGTGAAAAATGAAAAAACTAATTTTCTTGGTATCAATATTTATTTTGGGTTTAGGAATATTCTCTTGTTCTGAAAATCCCACAGTAGTAGAAGATAATTCCTATTCTTTGACAATTGTCAACGATGGCACAGTTACTGAAAATGTAGATATGGGTAATTTAATTGATGCTACTGTTGAAGCAGATATGACTTATTCATCACCTTGTCAAAATATGATGATGACTCCAACCCCTGCAGCAATGCAACTTCCTTTAGTTGGAATTTTAAAACAATTAAATTTGACAGCAGATCAAATAACAGAAATTAGAGCTTATGCAAAAGATTACTTCGATTGTATTTCTAGAGCTCAAAAAGTTTTGAGAGCTACTGAAGAAGCAATTGTTAAAAGAGCGAATGTAGCAAGAAGAGAAGTATTTGCTAAATTAAAAGCTGGTGAAATCACAAGAGAACAAGCTGCAAGACAAATTGCTACTATTAACAAAGCTGCAAGAGAAGCAATGCAAAATTCTGAAGCAAGAAAAGCTGCTCTAGCACAAATTAAAGATTGTTTAAAAGATTATATCGCAAAAATCAGATTAATCTTGAATGATCGTCAACTTTTGAAATTCAATGAGTTATTACAAAAATTGAGAGCTGATTTAACTATTGGTTAATTCGCTAATTTTTTTTCTCCACTTAAAGGTTATTATTTAGAGCTTTATAGCTTTATTTAATAACCTTTTTCTTTAGTAAAAAATAGTATTTGTAGTAA
>CAIWET010000207.1 GCA_903911805.1 uncultured Ignavibacteria bacterium
CAGACACCTTTTTCAAAACAAGATGGAGCCCACCTCAAAGGTGGACCCCATCAATCCTTTAAATCTTAACAAATTTCGCAAATTTATCGCCAATTTTGATGAAATATACCCCAACTGGAAGATTGGAAATATCAATCTTGATCATCCCCTCCTTGGCAAGGAGGGGTGGCAAACCTGAAAGGTTTGACGGGGTCGTATTCTCACCAAAGATATTATATATTTCGAAGGACACACCCCCTGACCCCCTCTTGATAGAGGGGGAATTAAGAGAAATTTCTATATAATCGCTTGCTGGATTAGGATTTATAAGAATATATGATTTTTCGTAATTTATTGATACGCTGCTCAAATCGTTATATGTTAATTTTATTAGACCTGATTTTGCAGTATTGCATCTATTTTGGGCAGTGCAATAATAATTCCCAAAATCCGCTAATGAAATTTTTGCTATTTGATATTTTGGTTTTGAGGTATTGACAATTAAAATATCGTCTTTATACCATTGATAAATCAATGAATCGTTAGAAGCGAAATTAGCAAATAATTCAATTGCTTTACCTTCTGAAATTGACGTATCTCTGGAATTTCCAATAATTTTTGGCGATTGAATTACATTGAAATTAACTTCTTGAGATTTTGCAATTATATTTCCAGGTAATGCGATAATCTCTAATGTATAAATGCCGTTATTGCCAGAATCTGTGTTTGTGATTGCTAATTTATTTAGATTTGCTTTGCAATTTGCAGTCAAATTTGTTAATGAATTGAATTTCCAGATAAATTGCAACGAATCGCAATTTTCGGCAATATAATCAATCGATATAGTCGTATCTTTGCCTTCGCAGATATCAATTTTATTGATAAGACTTTTTATCTCTAATTTTGTATTTGCTCGTTTTAAATAAAATGCACTACTTGTATCCGAGCAGTTTCCATTAGATGTAATTGCAAAATACTTAGAATAAAAGTCCTCTTTTGAGAGATTTTTAATCGATAATTTGTTGCTTGCCGTACCTGTGAATTTAGTATTATCTTTTAATTCTGTTGTATTTTGGTACCATTTGAATTTTGTATTTACAGAATTTTTGCAAATGATTTCAATTTCAGCATTTTCGCCTAAATTGTAATTCGGATTAATTTTTTCCTGAATGATTGAGTAATCATCAAGTATTGTTACTTTGATTTTTTCAGAAAATACTGCATTGCTGATATTGCAGCCCAAACCAACTACTCGTAATTGATATTCTCCAGAGTTTTCTTTAGTAGCATTCTTTATTATAATATTCTTGCCTTTAGAATTAGGAAATTTAGTGGAATCTAAAGCAGTGCCATCTTTAAACCATTGAAATGAATCAGAATAACCAAATACATCGCAATTTATAGCAATGTCGTTGCCTACGCATAAATTTAAAGATTTTTGTGCTGTTGAAATTGTTATATTATTGACGTTTAGCATTATTACATTTGACATTAATGTGCTGCCACCGCATTCAATTGCAACTTTACCAATAATCCTATAGTTGCCAGACATTCCAGCTTGTGCAAGGAATTTAAATTTTGTATTTTGATTGTATAAATTATCTATTGAATCAAATGTCTTATAATTTCCATCAATAAATCTCTGGATATAATATTTGTCGATGCTACCATCAGTTAAAATATTGCATTGAATCATTTCATTTGCGCAATATAAATCTTTACTTCCTTCAAAAGATAAGTTGACTGAAGTTGGCATTTTTAGTTGCTTAATTGTAATTTCTTTGGTGCAAATTGTATCGGGCATAACTAATCTTAAAGCTTTTAGCACACAACGATATTTTCCAACTCTGAAATCAGGATCATTTAATCTTAATGTTAAATTTTGTGAATTAGAATTTGGAATTTCAATCCAGGATTTGCTAGTCGCATCATATTTTTCCCAAAAAATTCTGCTGATTTCTCCCTGATAATTTGTTTGCAGATTAACAGTATTATCAAAAGTACAAAAACTCTGAGAATTTGGCTGAGATAAGAATTTTACAGCTGGTTTGATATCAATATTATAAAATGTTAACGCACCAATTCCTTTTTGATTTTTTAAATATGGACCTTGATAAATCACACCTGTATTGTTATAATACAAATTTGGTAGATATGTTAATTTTGTTGCATTATTTGAGGAGCTCAAATTCAATATTACACTTTTGAAACCACCAGTTACAACGCTATTTACATTGCCATACGCATAATTTAAATAAAAATAATCTTTTAAATAATAGCCATTATATGAATCTTGAATAGATACGTCTTCAGAAAAATCAATTCCAATTTGTTTATTATCATTGCCAATGTAATATGCCCTGATAACATCTGGAGGTTTAATCGATACTGTATCTGCTGAACCATAAAAATCTCTAGCGATCAAAGGATATATCCAAGACGCCATTTGATTATAACCTGCATTTACATAATGGCATCCATCGTGGCCATCAAGTCCAACAGTTGACATAACTGAAACATCTGAATAAGTCTTTGCGAAATTTCGCTGAGCTTCTCGGATATCGTATTGGAAATCACCTCCACAACCGTGATGAATCTGGAAAACATATACTTTTTTCAAATTTTGATAATCACTTTTCCAACCATTATATAAAGTATTAAAGTTGTAGATATAACTTGCCGCTGAGGAATAAGAATTGCTTTCTCCTTGATGCCACATTATCGCTTTAACTTTGTCTGCTAATTTCGCTTTTTTTGCACGATAAAGTAATCTACCATAAGTTGTTGTTAGGTCTTGTTTATTTGATTGATTCGGAAGGTTATATTCTATCGAGGACCCGCCAGAACCACCATTTAAGATGAATACTGGGATTCTGTTATTCAATGTAATTAATCTCATCAATTCAATACCCCAAGCTCCAACACCATAATACATTTCATACCAGCCCCAACCATTTGCCAAACCGAAAGCAGTATCTGCAGCATTGTAATCAGTTGTATTGGTATGTTTGCCAAAGCTACGCCAAAATTCATTTAAATAATTTATATTTCCATAAGGATGTGAATTGCTTTGACCATTTATCAGGAAAACATCACCAGCAACCAAACTATCGGCTGTAAGAACTAATGTGGTATCGAGATATACCTGGACTTTAAATTCAGACATTTCAGAATAAATCGAAGAATTTAAATTGAACGAAGCTATATTATTACTAAATGTTAACTTTTGGGCTTGGTAAGAATAAAATGAATTGTTTTTAAATGTTTTGATTCTTATACTGTCGATTAGTGGATTTGTAACAATTCCGCTGATTGGAACATCAGCGGTATTGTTATCATTTCTCGCATAAAATTGTAAGTTTGTCGGTTTTTCATAAAAAGTAATATCGGTAGCGAATAAGCTAGCAAAATTTGCTAAAAAAACAATGAAAAAAATAATTGTTTTCACGATATTAACTCCTTTTTTAAATTATCAAGAACACCAAAAGTAAAATAGACAAACAAATCAATATAAAAATTGTAGTACCACTAATTATATTTTTGAATTTTGTATTTACATATTTACCCATTACTTCAGGTTTGTTTATCAAAATAAACATACTTATTAAAACAATAGGTAATAATAATCCATTCATAATTTGAGAATAATATGTCAAAATAATTAACGGAACATTAGGAATTAGAATAATAGTAACTCCTATTATAATCATACTTGTATATAAAGTATAAAATTGCGGTGCTTCGTGCCATTTCTTATCAACTCCAGCTTCAAATCCAAATGCTTGGCAGATGTAAAATGAAGTTGTAAGTGGCAAAATTGAAGCAGCAAAAACAGACGCTACAAATAATCCAAAAGCAAATACATATTGAGCCATATCTCCAGCAAGTGGTTTTAGAGCCAAAGCGGCATCTTTCGCTGTATGAATTTCGATTCCATTTAAATTAAGAGTTGAAGCGCAGGCAACCATAATAAAGAATGCTACTACTACTGTTGCAATACTTCCAACTACAACGTCAATCATTGTAATTTTATAATCTTCAACCTTTAATTTCTTTTCGATAACCGAGGACTGCATATAAAATTGCATCCAGGGGGCAATTGTTGTACCAACCAAACCTACAACCATAGAAATATAAGGTAAAGTAAATTCAATTTTTGGATGAATTGTAGCATGCCCAATAGCCTGCCAATCAGGTTTACCCATAATAGCTGACACAATGTATACTAATAGTGAAGCACTAAACACGAGAAAAATCTTTTCGATGCCGCTATAAGTTCCTTTTACCACCATAAACCAGACCAAAAATCCGACTATGGGCACAGATATATACTTATTGACTCCAAACACCTCCATCGAACCGGCTATACCAGCAAATTCAGAAGTAGTATTACCAACATCAATTAATAACATTCCCAAGAAAATGAAAAAAGTAACTTTAACTCCCGCGTTTTCTCTGATTAAATCAGCTAAGCCTTTGCCAGTAACAATACCCATTCTTGCATTCATTTCCTGAACAACAATTAGGGCTAAAAATGCAGGTAAAAGAGTCCAAATCATATTGTAACCATAAACAGCACCTGCAAGCGAATATGTTGTAATACCTCCAGCGTCATTATCAACGCTTCCGGTAATAATTCCAGGACCAAGCAATGAAAAGATAATTATTAGCCTTTTCCACCAGCTAATATTTTTAATTCTTTCAACCATTAAGTTCCTTATTTTTCGATTAAATGATCAATGATGTCATCAACAACTACTGATCCAAGAACTCTCATTTCTTCATCAATAACAGGAATGGCAAGTAAATTGTATTTAGAAATAATATCAGGCAATATATTAATTGAATCACTATCAAAAACATAATATAACGATCTGCTCATAACTTGCTTTAAAGTTTGCTCAGGAGAAGCAATAATTAATTCTCTAAGAGAAACGCAACCAATTAAACGTTCTTTTTTGTCAGTAACATAAATGCTATAAACAGTTGCAGCTTCAGGTTTATTAGTTCTAATAAAATTCAAAACTGATTGAACAGTATCAAATTCAGTAAAAGAATGAAAATCAGAATTCATCAAAGAGCCAATTTCGGCATCTTCATATTCGAGCAATTCTCTAACTTCTTGGGAAGCTTCTTTTTCCATTTCTTTAAGAAGTTCTTCTGCTCTTTCGTCTTCAATTTCATCCAACAAATCGGCAACTTCATCAGCTGGCATAATTTCGAGCAAATCAGCAGCCTTTTCGATAGAAAGATTTTCGATGATTTCTGCTTGAACGTCTGGTTCCATCTCTTCCAATACGTCAGCTGCCTGATCGTATGAAAGTGAATTGAAAACTGCCATCTGGGTTTTAGAATCGAGCTCTTCTATAATATCTGCTAAATCCGAAGGGTGAAGAGTATGCAATTTAGTGTAATCAGCATCGATTTTGATGCCAGATGATACAGAACTGATTGTACTAACGTCACTCCAATTAATGAATTTAGTTGGTAATGCACTTCCAAACATCTTAAGAAAGGCATTTATTAATTTTGCAACACCCATTCTGCGGAATAAGCCTTCAATTCCAACATCAGCGGCAACGATAAAAGTACCATCGGATACAAACGCAAGACGAAGGTCATTTACTCTAACCAGCTTTCTGCCATTCATATCGACGAGTTGCTTATCGAGAATATCTTTAACTAAATAAAGGACTTTATCCTTAGGAACATTTGCTTCAATAGGTTTTGGGCAAGTAAAATAATACTGTCCACTTTCTTTAAAAATATCCCAATTCGAAGACTGATAAATCTTCAAACCGTGATTAGTTTTTACTTTGAGAGCAATTACTTTAGGTCTTTCAAACGAGGTATCAACAATTATGTCTTTCAGCTTTCCAAAAGATTCATCATAATCATTATAAACTTTTTTATTGAGAATTCTACTTAAATAGAAGGTTTTTACTGACATATACTACCTTCCTCCTTTCTATTCGATTAGCAAAAAAGAGGTAGCAATTTATTTAAGCCACCTTGCGCTAATCGCCTATGTTTATTAAAATTCGACTATCACCAGTGTCCGGGTCCATGTTTTTCTATATTTATTCTAAAAAATCATACAAAATTAATAAAAACTGGCCACTTGCGAAAGGAAAAAGGGAAATATATATAACATTTATAAAATAACTTTAAATAAAAAGTAGAAAAAAA
>CAIWET010000208.1 GCA_903911805.1 uncultured Ignavibacteria bacterium
CAAAATTAATAATAAATTGTATTTTTTTTTAATCAATTAGAAATTTATTAACTTTATTAAATCAGCAACATATATAAGTGATTATTTTATTGAACTTGAATTTATGATAATACAAAAGGTAAAATTGATTTCTCGTATTTAATTACGAAAAATGGAATATTTTCAAAATTTGAAGATATGAATTATTTTAAATCCTTTTTTGTTAACAATGAAAGCAGGACATTAGAGTGGCCTGGAGAGATTGATCTCTGCCCAGATAATTTATAAAAAAGAGCAACTGAAAATATTTAATTCTTGAACACAACTATATTCTTATCCAGCAACATAAATGAATACAAAAAGTAAATAATCTTTGTTCTTTATCAATTATTTCCTTAATTTTAAACTTGTGTATTTTATTAATTTGAAAAGAAAAAAAGATGTTAAAACATTTATCTATTTTTATATTTGCCACTTTACTCTTTGTGGCTTGCAATAAAACCGAACAAACTCCTCAAAAAGTGGCAAAAGAAGCTAAAATCTTCCAAGTTGAAGATTTAAATAATAATTCATTTGAATACAAAGCAGGCGATACCGTTACTGTTGATGGCTTATGTGTTCACGTTTGCAAACACAGTGGCAAAAAATTATTCATTATTGGCAAAACAGAAGCAGCAAAACTTCAAGTTTTCACTTCTGAGGTAATTCCTGCTTTTGATATGAAACTTAATGGAAGCAAATTAAGATTAGCTGGCACTTTAGAAGAAGAAAAAATTGACAGTAATGTTATAGCTGAAATGGAAAGTGATGTAATCAAAGAATCAAAAGAGAATAAAGAGAGTTGCCCAACCGAAGAAAGTATGAAAGAAGTAAAAGACCTAAAAGCAAGATTAGCTCTAAGCAAAAAAGGTTATATTTCTATTTATTCGATGAATTGCTTAAAAGTAACAACTTTATAATTTATGACATTATATAAGCTAAATAGAGTACTCCATAGAGATTTGGGGTACTTTTTCGTTGCAATGATCTTGATTTATGCAATATCCGGTATAGCGATAAATCATAAGCGTGATTGGAATCCAAATTATATAATTACAGATAAGGATATTGAATTAAATCGAAGCTTCGTAAGAGATTCGATTAATCAAATAATTATTGATGATATTTTGGTTAAAAGTGGCGAAAAAGGAAATTATAAAAGCCATTTTTTCCCTGACAATGAAACACTGAGAATATTTGTAGAAGATGGCACTATTACAGTTGATCTGCCAGATGGTGCAACTACAATCGAAACAATCAAAAAAAGGCCTTTATTCAAAGAGATGAACTTTTTGCATTATAATCCAGGAGTTTACTGGACTTGGTTTTCTGATTTCTTTTGTGTAGCTCTTATATTTTTAGCAATTTCTGGTCTTTTTATACTTAAAGGCAAAAATGGACTAAAATGGCGAGGAACTATCTTTATGGTTTTGGGTATAGTTGTTCCAATATTATTTCTATTATTATATCTATAATTTTCAAATATACAATCGCAGTCGGGATTGAGGATCATAAATAATAATTTAGTTACAAATATAGAATCCCTAACGGGATTGAAAAGAAAAATATCTTGTTCTCTTTTATATCCCATCGGGATAAAATATTTGTAATAATAAAA
>CAIWET010000209.1 GCA_903911805.1 uncultured Ignavibacteria bacterium
AATAAATACTATCAAAAATTATATTCTAATGAAGAATATATAAAAAATAATAATATCAGAATTCTTCCAATGAAGGAAGAACAAGCTTTAGAATTATTACTTGATTCAAGAATAGATGCTGCATTAATTTCTCCTTTAGCTTATGGTTCAGCTGTTGGAAAGTGTGATTTAAGAATAATTCCATCTAAACTCTGTATTGCTGAAAATTACACTGATGCTGTTTCAATTTATTTTAAGCAAGGAATTGTAGAAATTTTATCTGCAACTTTACCAACAAATGATTCATATATTTCAAATATTGCTCAAATTTTACTCAAAGAAAAATATGAGCTTTTTCCAAAAGCATTATTTAAAAATGAATTTCCTGATGATTTTTCTTCTGATATTTTAGTTTCTTGGTTCAATTCCGAAGAATTTCAAAATAAAATAAACCTTACAGAAGAATGGTTCGATACCTTTTTTAATCCACTCCCAATGGCTATGTGGGTTTCCAAAGTTGAAGAAACTCCAGCTGATTTGCTAGAAATAACAAATAATCTCTTCAAATCAGAAAATTTAACAGATGACTTTTATGTACAAAAACCTTTCAAAAATGATTTTTACGTTCAAGAAGGTAAAATCTATTGGGAATGGGAGAAAGATTTTAAAGTGGTTTTAGACAATATCGTACAAATTCTCTATTTCCATCAATTATTACCAGAGCTTCCAGAAGTTAAGTTCTATGAAGGATTATAATGTTAGAGCAACTCGTAACTTTTCTTCAATCAGCCGATATCCCAATTTATATTATATTATTCATTGGATTTATTACTGCATATACCGAAAATATTTTGCCTCCAATTCCAGGAGATAGCATCCTTTTATTCCTTGGAGCTTCAATAGCATTCGGGAAGGTAGATTTTATTTCACTTCTATTAGCATCAACCTTAGGCTCATCACTTGGCTTTACCACTTCATATTTTATTGGAAAAAAACTTGGAATGTCAATATTAGTTAATAAAAGATTCCGATTTGTTAGCGATAAATCTATAAATAAAGTAAAAGTGTGGTTCAATAAATACGGTTGGTGGATAATTATCTTAAACCGCTTTTTATCTGGAACAAGAGCTGTAATTTCATTTTTTGCTGGGATTTCTCACTTGAATTTCTTTGAAACATTAGTATTTTCAACAATCAGCTCTCTAATTTGGAATTCAGTATTATTGTATTTAGGCAAGCAATTCGGTAGTAATTGGCAATTAGCAGACCATTTTATTCATGAATACAGCGTAGTTGTATCAATATTAATTGGTGTTTTAATCGCATTTTTTGTAATTCGCCACTATATCCAGAAGAATAAAAAATCAGAAGATATTGAGGGATAATATTCTTTAATAAAAATATTTTGTTGGTAATTTGTTTATCAAAATTCAATGTAGTTTTTTTGATAAACAAATTACCATATTAAATCATCAAATGCTTTCTGGGCTGTTTTTAATGCTTCGGATTGAGAATTACCGAGAGCAGTTATATGTCCCATTTTCCTGCCTTTTCTGCTCTGTTTTTTGTTATAAAGATGCAGAAATGCTTTTTTGTTTGCTAACATTTTTGTACTATTGGTTGGAACACCTGAGCCATCACGCTCACCTAACAAATTTATCATAACAGCAGCAGGTACCGTCATTTCAGCTGAGCCTAATGGCAAGTCCAAAACTGCACGAATACAATTCTCATATTGCGATGAATAACAAGCCTCAATTGTATAATGTCCCGAATTATGAGGTCTTGGAGCAATTTCATTTACCAATATTTGATTATCAATTGTAAGGAACATTTCAATGCCAAAAACCCCTACCCCATTGATTGCTTCCACACATTTTACTGCACAATTTTGTGCCTCAATTTTTAAAGATTCCGAAATTTCAGCAGGTGCAATAACCGTATTGCAAATATGATTTTTTTGGATAGTTTCTACGCAAGGATATACTTCAATTTCTCCAGAAACATTTCGAGCAACCATAACAGCTAATTCTTTTGTAAAATTGATGAATTTTTCAGCCATTATTTCACGTGAAGAGTCAGCAGATTTGAATTTTTCCCAAGCTGGGATTATATCTTCTTTGGATTTAATCGTAGCATTTCCATAACCATCATAACCAAGTTTTCTAGTTTTCATCAAAAATGGAAATCCATTAATTTCTCCAAATTTTTCTGCATCTTCTATGGAATCTAATTTATCGTAATCAGCAACTTTGATGTTGGCATTAGAAAAAGTAATTTTTTGAGTGTATTTATCCTGTACCAGTCTCATTGTTTGAGGTGATGGATACACTTTTTTTGATTGATTAATTTTTTCAAGAATATCAGGATTTATAAATTCATTTTCCAATGTAACAACATCAGAAACCTCAATAAATTTCGCTAATTCTTCTTCATCGAACCAACCATTAGAGAAATCTAATTTGGTCATATCACCTGCAGGAGAATTCTCACCTTTTTCAATTATTGCAATATTAATTCCAAGGCGATATGCTTCATTTGCAATCATTTTTGCTAATTGCCCACCACCAAGAATTCCAAGCGTCAATGGTTTATCATTATGAATTGATTTTAACATAATCAGGCTGCCGTTTCTTTTGATTTTGTTTCGGTTTTAGGGGCTTCTGTTGTTGTTGATGGCGTAATTGATTCTTTTGAAGTATTAGAAGTAGCAGAACTGGAAGTTTTATTAGCATAATCTGTTAAATAAAATCCGCTTCCTTTAAAAGAAAGACCTACATTTTTTGAGATTTTTCGATAAACTTCGCCTGTTCCCTTTTCTGCTTCTTCGCAAATATCAACTGGACAAGTTGTCAGAGAATCTTCAACGATTCTCTGAGTAATTTCAAATTCTTTTCCGCACTTTCTACATTTATATTCATATATTGGCATAAATTCTCCGAGCTATATTACTTTTCGTTCATATTTAATGACGAAATACTTTTTTTCTTATTTAAATGAAACAAATCCAACTTTTTTATAAACTTTTGCTAAAGTTCTTGATGCCTGATTTCTGGCTTTTTCAGCCCCTTTTTGCAAAATTTCTTTCAAATAATTTTCATCTTTTCTTATTGCTGCATATTTATCCGTAATTGGCTTTAAATAGTCAGCAACAGCCACCCCAACGGTTCCTTTGAAGTCTCCGTATCCTTTTCCAATAAACTCAGTTTCGATCTCTACAAAGGATTTACCTGTAGCAATATGGTATAATGTCATCAAATTTGAAACACCAGGTTTTTTTACTTTATCATATTTAACTTCAGCGTCAGAATCTGTAACTGCACTTTTGATTTTTTTAACAATTTCATTATAAGAATCTGTCAAGAAAATGGAAGCTTTTAAATTCTCATCAGACTTTGACATCTTTGATTCCGGATCCTGAAGGTTCATAATTCTTGCTCCAACAGGTGCAATATAAGGTTCAGGAACTTTGAAAGTATCAGAATAATTGAAATTAAATCTATTCGCCAAATCTCTGGTTAATTCCAAATGTTGTTTTTGATCTTCACCCACAGGAACAAGATCAGCTTGATATAGCAAAATATCTGAAGCCATTAAAATTGGATAAGTAAATAATCCAGCATTAACATTTGATGTATATTTTTCAGATTTTGCTTTGAATTGAGTCATTCTTTCTAATTCACCCATTCCAGTATAGCAAGTTAATACCCAGGAAAGCTGAGTATGCTCTGGAACGTGAGATTGAATAAATAATGAGCATTTTTCAGGGTCAATACCGCAAGCAATATATAGAGCTGCCAAATCAAGAGTTCTTTTTCTTAATTCTGCAGGATTTTGCCTAACAGTAATTGCATGCAAATCAACAATTGTAAAATAGCAATCATATTTTTCCTGAAGTTCAACCCAATTTTTAATAGCTCCGGTAAGATGCCCAATGTGCAAACTACCTGATGGTTGAATACCACTTAATATAATTGGTTTTCTTTCGATAACTGGTTTAATTTCTTCCATAAATTATTTATTTTTAATTTCTAAACTACCAAAAACTACAAAGTATTTAATATTTAATGTTTTAAAATTAGGATTACTAGTTGGATTCATTGTTTTATTTTCTAATGCTCCAAAAATTGGAAAACCATTAGTTTTAATATTCATATCAGGAGGAACAATGAATACAACGCTTCCAAAAGTTACTGAAACATCAACTGTTGCTTCACCATTATAAAAATCAGATTCACGAAAATCTATTCTTGAGGAACCAAAAACAGAAGTTACTTCACCATTTTCAAAATCCTGTGAATCAATTGTTCTTTTATCTTCACTAAAAACATTAAATATTTCAAAATTATTATCTTTAAATGTTGATCCTTTTATTTTTTTCTTATTTTTAAAAATAAATGAAATCCCAATATAAATTAAAATTAAAGGCCAAAATATTGACCAAAATCCTGTATTAATAATATTCAATGAATTTAATTGCAAAAGTACGCCCATAGCGATAATAAAATATCCTGAATATCCAATATTTTTATCACTGATAACTCTACTAAGCCCTATAAAGATAACAAGCATAGGCCACCAAGAATAAATAAAATCTCCGAAATTGAAAATCCCGAACTGACTAAACAATAGTCCTATTCCAATTATTACTAATCCAATTCCAAAAATGTATCTCATTGCCATAATGCCTCCTATTAAATAAAAAATTACTATTATTGTATTACGAAAATTCTTTTTCCTTGTTTCTTTTAGAAAAAATTCGTAATTTTGTAATCTGTTATGGCGTCCATAGTTCAGCCGGTAGAGCATCAGATTGTGGCTCTGAAAGTCACGGGTTCGAATCCCGTTGGACGCCCACTCAAAAAAGGGTTGTTTTAATTAACAACCCTTTTTCTTTTTTATTTATTTCTTCCTTGTGTATTTGCTTTTCGTTTGATTATAATTTGTAGTTCCTTTTGAATGTTGCCCTGGCATAGTTTTGCCTTGAGCAGCAGCCAAATCTTGTGCCTCTCTCATTTTTTTCTGTAGCCAACCCTCTTTTTTAGGAGATTTCTTCATATCAGCCAATGAGATTTTTGAATACTTATTAATCCATGCTTGTTGTATAATTCCTAATAAATTAATCATAAAATAATACAAGTTCAAACCTGCAGGAAAACTAGCAAACATAAATGTAAACATTATAGGCATCATATACATCATTGTTTTTTGATTTGGATCACCACCTGGTGCCATAGTCATTTTTTGTTGGGCAAACATTGAAATACCCATCAATAAAGCAAGTCCAGATAAATGAGTTAATCCTAATACTGAGAATCCCCAACTAAAAATAACATCTGGAACTGATAAATCAGTAATCCATCCAAAGAAGTAAGATTGTCTTAAATCAATTGAATTTCTTAAAACGCCCCATAATGCATACATAATTGGCATTTGTAAAATCATAGGAAGACAACCGCCCATAGGATTAATCCCATATTCAGAATATATTCGCATTTGTTCTGATGATTGTTTTGGTTTATCGTCTTTATATTTCTCCTTCATAGCAGTCAATTCAGGAGCTATCATTTTCATCTTGTGAGCAGAGCGCATTTGCCCGATTGATAATGGATGCATTAATATTTTCATTAATAATGAAAATATCATAATAGCAATACCAAAGTTAGGAATAACGCTATGTATAAATTTAAAGATTGGCAACATAAAGAATTCACCAATTGGTCTGATTAACCATCTCCAACCGAAACTGATTGCATCTGATAAACCATTTGCTTTTACTATATCATAATCTAGAGGACCCAAGAATTGATTAAAAGTATATTTATACTTTCCTTCTTTTCTTGGTAATTCCAAAAACATATTATATTTTTCGTTAACTCCGCCATTATCTATTTTAATATGAGTACCATCAATTTGAGCTTTACCTTCAAAATTTGGTTCAACAGAAATTGCACTTAAAAAGTATTTATTTTTAACACCAATATATGAAATTCCTTCTGTTTTAGAATCTGTAACTGGTTCGTCATTTGCAGCATCAACCTCATAATAATTGCCTTTAGTTTTAATTATTCCAACTGCATCATTACTTTCATCAATTGTATTTTTTTCCTGATATCTCAAGCCATCAGACCATTTATATCTCAAACCTTCTCTTGAAATTACATTTTCCATTCCAGCGAACTCTGCATCAGTAATGAAATTGTACTTATCACCATAAAATTTAATATTTTGTGTGATGGAATTGCCATTACCTAAATCAAGAACAGCATTTAAAGTTAATGAATCATTACCTTTTAGTGTTATATGGTCAGATTTTAAATTTGTAAAATTGAAATTTATATTTCTTGTGTCTATTAATTTATCGTCTTTACTTAAAAACTCAAAAAATAATTCACCTTCTTTATTCCATATCAATTGAACTGGACTACCATAATGAGATTTATATTTCTTTAATGTCCATTCTTTTATTGCTGCACCTTTAGAGCTAATTTTAGCAATTATCAAATCAGTTTCTAAAGTAATAATTTTTTCTTCTGATAAATCAGTTTTTGAAAAAATAGTTCCATATTTTTCAACTTTAGCTAATGAATCTGTATTTAATTGTTGACCAGTCAAACTGTCAATTGCAGGTTTTGCCTGGGTTGTTGATTTCTCTTCGGTTACAGGAGATTTTTTAACTTCTTCAGTTACAGGAGCTTTCTTAGGAACCGGTTTTTCGGTGTACGAATTGTACATCATCCATCCAGCAAAAAGAAGGCCTATCAATACAAACGCGGTTATACTATTTTTATCCATAATTCTCTATATTAAATTTACTAAATTTTAAGGTACTTCATCTACACCACCCTGATGAAAAGGATGACATTTGGAAATTCTTTTGATCCCAAGCCGAGAGCCTTTAATAGCTCCATACTTAGAAATTGCTTGTTTGGTGTACTCAGAGCAGGTGGGATAAAATCTACAGGAGTTAGGTAAAATTGGAGAAATTATTTTTTGATAAAATTTTATTATAATAATCAAAATATATTTCATATTATTTAACCGCTTTTCCTTCTAATTCCTTAAATATCCTAAAAACATTTGCTCTAACAACATCAAAAGAATATTCATATTTTGATTTTGAGGATTTTCTCCAAATTAAAATCAAATATTCCAAATTGATTATTTTAATTGGATTCTGAGCGAAATACGCTCTTACAGATTCTCTTAACAGCCTTTTAATCCTATTTCTGATTACAGCTTTTTTAGAGATTTTTTTGCTAACTGCTACTGCAAATTGAAACTTAATATCTTCATTATTTTTATTAAAAATATAAATTCCATTTATGTATTCAGTACTAACTTTTTTGCCTGTCTGAAAAATTTCAGAAAAAAGTTTTTTTCCTTTTATAATGCTCAATTTTTCATTTTCAGACATAATTCTCTCTAAAAAAATAAAGGCTGTCCTAATAATCTTCCAAATATTTTTATTTAGGTCAGCAACTCAACGTGCTGAATTGCTTAGATTAACAGGACAGCCTCTAAATAATCTTAATGGCTATTAATATTTTTTACCTTCGTCGCTCACAGTCAATTTATAACGTCCTTTAAGGCGTCTTGCTGCTAATACTTTACGACCATTTTTAGTAGCCATTCTAGCTCTAAAGCCGTGAGTGGCTAATCTCTTTTTTCTGCTTGGTTGAAACGTTCTTTTCATTCTTTTACCTATATATTACTAATTTTCTAATTATCCATTTTTCAAGATTACAAATTTACGAATTTTTTTGATAAACACAAAAATATTTTCTTACTTTATGTAAATCAATGAGTAACCCTCTCTGCCGTCAATCATCTGAATTATATAAGCTCCATTTGGATGTGAACTTATATTTATATTAAAATCAAGGAGTTCCGATGACTTATTAATTGCATTTTCATATACAATTTTTCCTTGTAAGTCCGAAATTCTAATTTTTAAATTATTAGAATTTGTATTTAAAACTTTGAATTCGCATTTTAGATTTTCACCGTCATTTGTATATGCTTTGAATGGAAAATCTCTATCTTCTCGCATTTTTTCTACATAAGACGGAAAATCAAGTACAAAAAATCCTGCTTCCGATGCCAAATATACTTTTTCTTTCCCTTTTGGACCAAAAAATCTCATTGACCACATATTCGCTACCGGTCCACCACCATAAGCATTTACAAGCCATTCTTCACCTGCATTGAATGTTCTGATGATTGTTCTATGTCTGCCAAGTGCTATTGCTAATGTATCATTAACAGCTAAAATTTTATAAAAGTGCATTGCAACTGGGGAATATTGTTTTTTTAAAGTCTGAAAATTATCTTTTGAGAATAAAATTGTTCCACTATCTCCAGAAAAGAATATGTTATTTTTAAAGATTGAAAGCGAGAGAAGTTTTTTTGAATAAAGGTTTTCTTTAAATAATTCAACTTTTCCGGTTAAGTCAATACTATATAAGTTATTCAAAGTTGATAAAGCATAAAATTTACTAACATCTGACTTAAAAGCAATTGAGATTAATCCTTCCCCGGATTTCATAACTGTAGCGTCTGATAATTTCCAATTTTTTCCAGCATCAGTAGAGAAAGAAACTGATTTATTTGCTCCAATCACAACACCAGTGTTTTTCTCAAAAATAATTTTTTTGATATTTTCAGTAGTTTTATAATCAACTGCTACCCAGGTATTTCCTTCATTTGTAGTACTATATCCTTTACCAAAATCTCCACCAACAAAAATTTCTTTATTAATACTAGCTGTTATAGTATTTAATTTGGTTTTTTCGGGAATGAAATATTTTGTCCATTTTTGACCCATATCAGTTGTTCTAACGATTAAGCCTCCATCGCCAACACTAAATCCAATATCTGGCGTTTTGAAATATATTCCATAAAAGTTCTGTGTTGCATTTGGATAACACCAATTCCAAGATTTACCATAAGTTTGACTAAACTTTATATGCCCACGTTCGCCACAATAATAGGCATAGATTGAATCTAAATAAAATACATCGTATAAATCATCATCTTTTGGATGCTCAACAGTCCAATCCATTCTTTCATCATAAGAATACCAAGATTTGCCACCATCAGTAGTTCTCTTTACTAATCCAATACCAACTACTCTAGCTGAATCGTATTCATAATAATTCTCGGTATATCCACCTATGAAAACTTCATCGTCATCACCTTTTTCATTAGTTCTAGCGCAGACTGCCCAAAAACTTGTGTCTGGATAAGCAATATTATTCCAAGAATATCCGCCATCTGTTGTTTTATGAACGCCACCAGAAGGTGTGTTTCCACTAAATAAGTATGTTATTACTCCGTAACCAACCAATGGATTTCTATCTGAAAATTCTATTCTGGTAATTTCGCAGTCTTCAGCATCTTCTTTTGGTTTTTTTAACTGTTGCCTAAATGTCCAAGTGACACCATAGTCATTTGACATATATAATTCACCGCTAGTTGTACCGAGAAGAATTATATTACAGCTATCTCTTCGAATTGTTAAACAGCCGAATTTTACTCCAACTATTGTATCTTTTTTATTTACTTGAATAGTTCTAGTACAAATTGATATAGAGTCCCAGTTCAATCCTCTGTTAGTGGATTTATACATAATTCCGGTATTCCAATCGCCCAAATAGATATTATTTGGGTTATCTGGTTGCATTTCTAAAGATTTGCCATTAAGAGCGATTCCATTATCGTTATAAAGAACTCTTTCCCAATTCAATCCACCATCAGTTGAACATCGGATATCGCCAAAAACAAGACCACCAGTTATATAAATATTAGTATCTATTGGATTGATGAAAATATTATTAAATCTTGCTGTACCGCCTCTAAATGGACCAACAACTAAAGTATCCCAATGCTCTCCGTAATCATAAGTTTTGTAAACTACTCTTCCAGCGCCACCAACAATCATTGTTGCTGGGTTTAGTGGATTTTGCCACATATCGAATGTTTGATCATTTATTAATTTTCGCCATTGAGCATCTGAATTCAATGAACAAAAAGCAAATAAAACTATTAATAAAATTAATTTACGCATTTTGCTTTTCCTTTAATTCTTTTGATTCTTTTAATTTTTGTTGAATTTTTTCTTTGATGTTTTTATAATGCTTTGATGCAATTATAAGCACCAACATTACAGAAAAAAGTATAAATTCCCAATAATCTACCACTACATAATGTGTTAAATTGAGAAAATATTCAATAACAACTCTTGGGGTGGATAATACAAACAATGGCAATACAAATAATGCTACTAAAGTTGAAATATGAACATCATCATTAATCAATCTTTTTGAAACAAAATAAAGCATTAACCATACTGGAACTGCCAATGGGAATAATACAAATAAAACTCCAGCAGCAGTAGCTAATCCTTTTCCACCCTTTAATTTAATAAATATACTATAATTGTGTCCAAAAACAAGAGCTAAACCAAAAATAAACAAATAAAATCCGTGATAATCAAAAACTTTTATTGCTATTAAAATTGGCAATGCACCTTTTAATAAATCAATAATCATTGCATACATATACAATTTTCGACTACGAGTTAAATCGTATAAATTTGTTGCTCCAACGTTTCCGCTTCCTTCTTGAGTTATATCTCCTTTTTGGCTCCATTTAAACATCAAAAATGCTGTAGGTATCGAACCAATTAAATAACACAAGATTATTAACAATATATTTGTTATTCCATTCATATTCTTTTATAAATTTCTATCAAATGAGCTTGGTTGTATCATATTTTCCGGCAATAATAACATATCTAGTTTTTCTTTGGATAAAAGTCCTTTTTCTAAAACCAATTCGTAAATTCCGCGATTGTTTGTTAATGCTTCAATTGCTAATGATGTACTTGTTTCGTAACCCAAATATGGATTTAATGCAGTAACAAGTCCTATACTATTTTCAACATAAGCTCTGCAACGTTCTACGTTTGCTGTTATGCCATCAATACATTTATATTTTAATGTTTGCATTCCATTTTTAAGCATATGGATTGATTCTAAAATACTTTGAGCAATTACAGGTTCCATCACATTCAATTGTAATTGTCCAGCTTCAGCTGCTAATGTTACGGTTAAATCATTTCCAATTACTTTAAATGCTATTTGATTTACTACTTCTGGAATTACAGGATTTACTTTTCCTGGCATAATTGAAGAGCCTGGTTGCATTGGAGGTAAGTTAATTTCGCCAAATCCAGCACGTGGTCCTGAACTTAAAAGGCGTAAATCATTGCAAATCTTAGATAATTTTACAGCTAATCTTTTAATTGCAGATGAAAATATTACAAATGCTCCAGTATCTTGAGTTGCTTCAACCAAGTTAGAAGCAAGTTTTACAGGTAAATTTGTAATTTCCCATAAATATTGAGCGCAATAATCTTTAAATTTTGGTTCAGCACATATTCCAGTACCAATTGCAGTACCACCCATATTTATTTCGAGTAAAAGTCTTGCGTTAGTTTCTAATCTTTGGATTTCTTCTTCAAGTGTAACTGCATAAGCTTCAAATTCTTGACCTAAAGTCATTGGAACTGCATCTTGTAACTGAGTTCTACCCATTTTGATTACGCTAGAAAATTCTTTTGTTTTAACCTTGAATGAATGAATTAATTCTTTCAAAACTTCAATCAATTCAATTGATTCATAATATAAACCAATTTTTACTGATGTTGGATATGCATCATTAGTAGATTGAGATAAATTAACGTGGTTGTTTGGATGGCAATGTTCGTATTCACCTTTTCTATAACCTAATAATTCCAAAGCTCTATTAGCAATTACTTCATTTGCATTCATATTTGTTGAAGTACCAGCACCACCTTGAATTAAATCTACAACAAAATGGGTATGAAGCTTACCTTTAATAATTTCTTCGCAAGCTTTGATAATAGCATCAGTTATATTTGGTGGAATTAAACCAAGATCAAAATTCGCTTTCGCAGCAGCCATTTTAACTTGCGCAAATGCTTTAATTAAATTTGGATAATGATTAATTGAAACACCAGTAATATCGAAGTTTTCTACAGCTCTAAGGGTTTGAACGCCATAATAAAATTCATCTGGAACTTCTCTATTGCCAAGCAGATCGTGTTCATTTCTTGTTCTACCTGAAATATATTGCGCAGCTGCACCAACAACTTGGTTTGTTGTTTGTCTCATTCTTCTAGAAATAACTCTTGCTACTTTAGAAATTACTTTTGCAACTAATTGAGAATCAGTATTCATCAAATTATTGATATCTTCCCTATCGAGAGTTAGTAATTTTGTGGCATTTAAAGCCATTGCTGAAGTTGAATGAGGATAATCGTCTAATAATGAACCTTCGCCCAAAAAGTCATATTCTCCAAATACACTTATAACTTGCTTATTATTATATTTATTATTTTTATATAATTCAATATTCCCTGAAAAGATCAAAAATAATCTCT
>CAIWET010000210.1 GCA_903911805.1 uncultured Ignavibacteria bacterium
CAGCATATCCTGTTTGTATTCATTGGCTGCATAGTAGACATCATTCATGTTGGTGCTATCAACTTTTAGAACACGAAATCCAATGTCTAACCCCCCGTCACCTTCGGTGCCACCCCCCTTATTCAGGGGGGCTTGGGCTATTGTTGCCTTGCTTTGCTCGGCGAGCAAGGGTACCGTTGTCTCGATTGGCTCAACTGTTACCGACAGCGCTCATTTAACTATTTTAATGACGCTAAAATAGCTGAAAAAGAACGATTTAATTGAGGATTAAAAAGCAAGAATGACAATAACGCAGCCAAATAACGGTGATAAATAGACCATATTATAAGGATATTATAATTCTTTGGACGCAAGATATACTTCTTCTTCAGAGACGATTTTTTTATTAGAGTAAGCGGCAGCGAATAAAGAGTTAAAAGCAAGTTTAGAAATCATAGAGAGATTGCCTTGAGAATTACTATAAATTACATCTAGGGCAGCTGTAGAAAACACATCTGGAGAACCACCAACTATGGCAATAGAATGTTTAATAAAATCAAGAGATTCGGATTTATTTAAATCGATTAAATGAAATTTCAAAGATATTCTACGATTAAAAGAATACAAAAAATCTCGAGCTAAACGTTCACGCAAATGAGATTGAGCAATTAAGACAATAATTGCTGGACAAATGGAATCGAAATCAAAATTGAGAATCATCTGTAACTCAAAGAAATTATCATTTTTAAATAAATGAGCTTCATCGAATAAAAAAACTGGAACAAGTTTACGATTAGAAATAAAATTACGAATAGTCTCTTGAATGCTAAAAAAAAGAGCAGCTTTTTGATGAAGGTTAATTCCTGTAAGGAAAAAATTAAGTTGGCGATAAAAATCCAATATAGAAACTGAGGCCAAAGGGATATAACAAATTTTGTAATGTTGAGTACTTAAAGAATCTGAAAAAGTACGAATTAGCGTAGATTTTCCTACACCAGAATTACCAGTGAGCAACATAATTCCGCGATTTTGTTTTAAATATTCTAATCGCTTTAATCCCTCTTTAAAGCTTTGTGATTGATATAATTGTTCGGGAATAGTATTTTTTTGAAATGGCAAAGCTTTAAAATTAAAATATGCTCTTATCATAAAATATCTCCTAATTTTTCTATGTTGGCACTAAATTTAATCTTTAGTGCAGGTTTTTCAGCATTTTCGATTAAATTAACAGGCTTAATACTTTTAAATGGTCTGCCATCTTGGTACAAAGTAAGATTAGTTTTATCATCAATAGGATACCGTAATTCTACTTTGCAACCGATAAATTCTGCAGGAACTTCATAAAAAACATTATCAACAGATATAGTGGCATCATTTCTAACATTTCTTGTAAATGTATTTTGAAAAGCTAAATCTAGTTCTTCCTTTGAATGATGACGAACAGAAATATTTTTCAGAGAATGGAAATAACGGTCTATTGGTTTTTGATCAGTAGAAGAGTGAATGTTTTGATGATATTCGTCATGTAACCACGTCTGAAAAAGCAAGTTTAACGCTTCCAAACTGTAGCAATCGTTAAGATTATTAGCTGCTAAAAACATTGTTCTAACTGACCCATTATATCTTTCAATTTTGCCACGAGACGGGCTGTCATAAGGCTTTGAATGAATTAGTGACAAGCCTAATCTAGCACAAATAAGTATTAGAAAATCGCTAGAAAAAGCAGATCCATTATCACAATATAATTTTACTGGTACACCATATTGCAAGAAAATATCTTTTAATAAAGTAGCTAAAGCAATTTTGTTTTCTTGCCAAAAAAATCTAGCACCCATAATAAATCGTGAATGATCGTCAATAATTGCTAAA
>CAIWET010000211.1 GCA_903911805.1 uncultured Ignavibacteria bacterium
GGGAGGGACTTAAAGAAAATAGGAAAATTAATGTCAATTTATGGCATATCAAATCTATCTTAAATAAATGATTTTACAATACTTACTTCCCCTCCTTCTGTAAGGAGGGGTGCCTGAATTCTTATTCAGGTGGGGTGGTTATTTTTTTTATTAATAAAACGCTCTCATCAGACCTCTCTCTATCCTTCGACAAGCTCAGGAACCGTTCCTCTCCAAAGGAGAGGGACTTGAAGAAAAAGAATCTTTTTATTTAATACTTAAAATTTGGATAATGTTTGAAACTTTATTAATTTGCAAAATCGATTTACTCTTATTACTAATTAGTTGTTGAAAAGTAAGTTGCTATCAACAAATAGGTGTTTAAAATGAAAAAATTAATGTTTATCTTAGCACTGCTTTTAGCAGTAATTTCTCAAAGTTTTGCAGGATTTGACCTGCTCTGGTATAAAAATATACCGAATACTACGTATATTTATACGGTTGCTTTTTCAAATGATTCTAAAAGAATAGTTTGTGAGACAGAAGAAGCACCATACATATTTATTTATGATGCCTTAACAGGAGAATCTGTTAATGATACGATAAAATATGGCTTAGACAAACCATTTTTCAGCCCTGATGACAAAAAAATAATAGGAATTATGAATAATAAATTCTATAGTTATGATTTGGCAACTGGTACTTTAGAAAACAGGTTTGATTCTATTCCAGGATCAATTGATATTCATAATTTTCATTACGACAAAAAGAGAATTTTTGTCGGAAATGAAACAGGATTTCATACTATTGACTTTGAAACAGGTAAAATAATTCAATCAAAAGTTACAGGTGATAAAGAAGGAATGTATTTATTAAATTATTTAAATAAAACGAACCAAATCTTAAGCTTAAAAAGTGGTTATTTTTTTAAAGGATTAGACCCAAAAGGAAATCCAATTTATGAACATACACGTAGAATAAATCTTTATGATAATAATACTTTGGATAGTATTGGTAATTTTTATAATAAAATAGTAAATAAGAACAATGGAAATGATTTTTTAAATTCTTATAAATTAACACACAAGCAAGATAGAATTGCATTAATTTTTAGCAATATAGACAAGGTTGAAATCTATGAATTTCCATCAATGAAATTAGTATCCACTATAAATATTTATGATACTGATTCAATTGAAGATTTAATATTCACCAGTGATGATAAATATCTTATTATTGCTCAAAGAAGTTCTGGTGATAATCTTTCTCAATGGGAAGTTGCAACTGGAAAATTGATTAATGAAAGAAATGGTGGTTTCAATACATTAGATTTAACAAATAATGATAGATATATAGGTACTTCTGGTGCAAATATGTTAGCTGTTTTTGTTGTGCCAACAACAGACATAACAAACCCAAAAGAAAACCAAGAAATATTATACCCTAATCCAACAAGTGGATTTGTAAATATAAAAGTACCAATTCTTGAAGAATTCAAAATAACTGTTAACAATGAAAAAGGGGATATTGTTTTAATGCCAAAATTCGTACAATCAGATCCAACTACAATTTCAATTGATTTGAATAAATTAGCAAATGGAATATATTTCCTAAATCTTTCAACAAATAATTTCAATCAATCTTATAAACTTATTATATGTAAATAGGAGATTGAAATGAAAAGTGTTCAAAAAAAAATCCAGTAATTGTTTAAACTCATAATTTACTGGATTTATCTTATTTCTTAGAATTAAAAAATTAATTTGCCAATTTTAATTTTAACTAAATGATGATTGAGAGCCTGAGTTCCCGCCACCTCTAACTTTTCTCATAATTCTAATAATTATCCATACAACAACAACAAAAATTGCTAATCCTACAAATAATTTCAAAAATGAAAAAGATGGTGGATACATATCAACCGACCCATCTGGATTCGCTATTTCAACTGGTCTTGAATAGTAAAATGCTGGATGGAAAGGAGTATGAAAATACCAAGGAATACTCGCCATTGCATATCCTGTCATAAATCCACTAGAAAATCCACCGTAATCGTGCACTCTATAGTTATTTCTCATTCCTGGAACTTCTGAAGGAGTTACTGTCTTTCTTGGAGCGCCATATTTTGAAGTATAATTATTGTTTCCATAACTGCTAGTCATCCCTGTCGGTCTGCTAACTGACGGAGTAGTGGTACTCTTTGAACCCCCAAAGCTGGAAGATGGAGTTGATTGACGCTGCATGCCGGTTGACTTTGAACCCCCAAAACTAGAAGATGGAGTAGATGTTTTTGGGCTACTATATGATTTTGAACCTCCAAACGACCTAGAACCACCAAAACTTTTACCGCCTTTTGCCATTGATATATCTGAAGCAATTAAGCTTAAAGATAAAACCAAAATCGTAAAAAGGAATTTAATATTAAATTTTTTCATTAGAAAATATCCTCTGTTTCTAAATTATCGTCATCTATTCTATATGTAATTTGTGCTTTCATAGTTGGTCCATCAACTAATTCTTTTTTTCCGAATAAAGCTTTTAAACCGCCAGATTTAGTCTCTGCCCCTTTAATATGAACTAATAAAGATACAATCCCATCGGTCAATTCTTCATTAATAAAAACCGCTGCTGTATCAATTGTGCCATCGCTTTCAATTTCTAAAAGCTGCAGACTTTGGGCTTCTTCTTCTGTAAAACTTGGCTCTACAACCTTAATGTTATTAAGATAATCTTCAAATACATTTTTGGTATAAAGTTCTTTGTCAGTACCTTCGTATTGAATTACTGCATCGAAAGTACCTTCTTCGTCAAGATTTAGAAAGAGTTCTTTGATTCCGCCAATTTGCTCGCCATTAATATAAACTGCAGTTTTTTCTAATCTGCCATTGCTTTCAATTCCTAAAGTTGCCATAGTTTCCCTTTATAATAAAAATTCATTGTATTCAAAACGAAATTAATTAATTTTAAGTTTCATTTTAATGAAAATTTTAATTTAAATGTTGATTTTAGTTAAAAATTTATAACAATAACTTAATTTAAACGTTTTAATAATTATGAAATTAGTAATAAGAAATATAGTTGTTACCTTTATCATAATAGCCAATTTGGCATTTATGACTGGAATTGCTATAAATCACCATATTTGTACTAAAACTAATTCTCAAACTCAGAGCATTTATTTAAAAACTAAATGCGACCATCAACACGAGTGTAATACTCAAAAAAATAATGAAGATGAACAATTGCCTGATTGTTGTAAAAATAATCAAGAGCATTCTAATGATGTTTGTTTTGATGATGAAGATTCCTGTTGCGAAAATACAATGGAATTTATTTCAATCAATGATTATTATACCATTTCTGTTAGCAATATAAATTTTGTTGTAGATTGCTCTATAGCAGAAGTTTCTCCAACAAATGATATATTAGCAGAAAAAGAATTAATCAAAACAGAAGATTTAGTTGTTTATAATGACTTTGAAAACCTCTCTCAAAACTATAATATTTCTTTCATTCAAACCAAAATTGTGCCTGTTTCATAAGAATTTCTTCAAAATAATTAATTTTTAAGACAATTTTTAGGAAATAATAATGAAAAAATTA
>CAIWET010000212.1 GCA_903911805.1 uncultured Ignavibacteria bacterium
GCAAAAATTGTCTTAATTACCAACATATTTTGCATAATATACTCTATCAAAGTCCAAACAGTGAAGATACTAAGTAGAATAAAAACAAAGTGAAAATAATTAGAATATAACAGTTCATCAATATTAATTGAGTCTATATATGGATAGTTTAGCGATTTCATAAAAATCAGATAAAGTACAATTGTTATAATTAACATCTGTATGAATGTTTTGATTTTTGCTGAATATGAAGTTTTAACAGGATTATTTTGTTTATCAGCAACTACTCTCAAATATGTAGTCATAAAATCTCTAATAAAAATAATAATAACAATGTACCAAGGCATTATTTTCATCATTGAAAAAGCTACAAATGCAGCAGTTGTTAAGATTTTATCTGCCAATGGGTCAAAGAATATACCCCAAGTTGTTTCTAAATTCAATCTTCTTGCTAACCAACCATCGGCATAATCTGTAAAAGCTCCAAACAGGAATAGGTAACAAGCAATTTGAACATAAAATTGGTTTTCACTAATCAATAATACTAAGAATACTGGAGAAACCAGTATTCTTAGTAAACTTAAGATATTTGGAAGATTCAAAATCATTAGAGAGATTTTTCAGCAGTTTCAATAATCTGATAAAAATCCTCAGCTATTAAAGCAGCTCCACCAATCAATGCACCATTAACATTTTCAATTTTTAAAATTGAATCGGCATTTGCTTTATTTACACTTCCACCATATTGAATAATAATATTCTTAAATTGATTAGGATAAAGACTTGATAACAAATTTCTGATAAAATTATGTGTTTCAACAATTTGCTCTTCAGTTGCAGAAATTCCAGTTCCAATTGCCCAAACTGGTTCATAAGCTAGAACAACTTTTTCAACTTCATCTTCAGAAATGCCTTTAAATCCTTCAGTAATCTGATGAGTTAATATTTCCTCAGTTTTGTTAGTTTGTCTTTCGTCTAATGATTCGCCAATACAAAGAATTGGATTCAAACCACTTTTTAAGATAGCGTGAGTTTTCTTATTAATCAATTCATCTGACTCATTGAAAATTGCTCTTCTTTCGGAGTGACCAATTATAATATAATTACATTTACTTTCTTTAATCATATCAATTGATATTTCGCCTGTAAATGCACCTTTTGGTTCGAAATAACAGTTTTGTGCACCAACATTGATTTGGTTATTTTTCTCTGCATTTCCTGCAGTATAAATAGATGAAAAAGGAGGGCAAATCAATATTCCAGAGTTATATTTTTTATCACCTAATAAATCGTTTAATTTACTTATAAAATCAAGTGTTTCACGATTATTTTTATTCATTTTCCAATTTCCGGCTATTAACATTCTTTTCATTTCTTTTCTCCGCTTGATTTATATATTTTATAATTTTTTAAATTTTGGTCTGATTCAAAACCACTACCTTGAATTAATTCTGTTGGTGATGTGATTTTTACAAACTTCTGTGAGAAAAACTTTTTGGTGGCTTGGTCCCAATTTAGTTCTTCGGATTCTAATCTTGTATTTGAGCTATCGGCAATTACTAGTACGTGCCCCCAGCTATGCATATTTTTTGTTTTGTCGTCGATTCTTGCGCTATCAGCAGTTAAAACGCTTGCTCTAAGTCCAGTTTCTTTTGAAAAGAATTCAACTTTCAAATGCCCATCTAGGAAAGTCTCGGCATTAGAAGTATATATTCTGGTTTTATCTGCAACTAAAACTGCTTTTTTATATGATGAATCATTAAAAGCAACTCTAACATTTTGGCTAACTTGATCTGGTTGATTTGTTGTATCTGAAATATTAATAATATGTTTCTTTTTGTCATCTTTCTCTGTACAAGAAAGTAAAACAACTATTGACAATATGGCTAAAAAATATCTCATAATACGGATTTTCAAATCAAATTATTTCTTATTAAAAAATCTTTAACTTTAGAAATGAGATATTCACTTTCTGCAATTGTATTATAAATTTGAGCTGCAAATCTAATCCAAATTTTACCTTCAAATATCACAAACATTATCTCAATTCCATATTCATTGTAAAAATAATTTCTCAATTTTACATTTGCGTCCTTGCTGAAGTCTGCAAAATACGGAAAAGGCAACGAAATTAACCAAGAATAATTACTTAAATTAATTTCATTGGGTATTTTTATTTCTTTGAAATACGTATCTACTGTATATTTAAGCAGATTATTGTTATAATTATTTATTTGTTCAAATCCAATATTATTATAGAATTCAATAGTATCACTTAGCGTTAACCAAGATGATGGATTACGTGTTCCTACCCAATCAAACTCTTTTCTATAACCATATCCATAATCATTTGATATTGTATTTGGGTGCATTTTCTCAAAGTTTTCTGGTGAAGTATGAATAAAGGCAGTACCTTTACCGGAATACATCCACTTATGGCAATTACCAACGTACCAATCAGCCCCTAATTTTTTGAGTTGTAGTTCCAAGACCCCAGGAGCGTGTGCACCGTCGACTATAATTCTAATATTATTTTTTTTACAAATTTCAATTATTTCTTTAATTGGAAATACAACTGATGTAGGTGACGAAATATGATCAATCACTAAAATTCCAGATTGGAAAGATAAGGCTTTTTCAATTGATTCTAAAATTCCCGTTTTGGTTATATTAGGATAATTTATAATAATCTCTTTAGAATTAATTTCGTGCTTTTCAATTAAATGATTAATTGTATTTCTTACTGCAGGATAAATATGATTAGTATAAAAAATTACTTGATTTTTTGCTAATGTTGGAATAACATTATTTAATATTATATTAACACCAGTTGTTGCATTATCAGTTAAAACAAGATTTTCGTATTCTGTATTTAAAAATCCAGCTAAATCTCTAATATTTTTTTCAAGCATTTCAGGATATATATCCATAAAGAAATGAACTGGCTCTTTTTCAACTAAAAGCTCAATTTCGTGCATTTTATTAAGAATTGGTATTGGTGTTGCTCCAAATGAACCGTGATTTAAAAATTTAATTTTTTCAAAATCAATGTTCCAGTTTTCCCTAATTTTGTAACCTAATTCCATATTATTCTGCTATTAATAAGTAACTTGCCTCTAAAGCTATGTACCTTTTTACAAATGGAATTTTGCCTAAAATTGATAATTTCAATGTCGGCAAACCAAATTTCATTTTAAAAACTGGTCGAAGCAAATAAAAATCTGCTTTTTTAATTTTAAATCCACTAACTTTGGAAGCATTTTCGAATTTCTTAGGAGTTAATTGAATTTTTCTAATACTTTTTACTTCTTCTAAGTCCGCTTTTCTACCATCTTTTAATAAATTTAACATCATTTTTTCAGGAAGTAAATGAATAAATGGAATCATCGCAAATCTTCCAACAGTTGTATGCTGATGCCCACCAAAAGCTGAATGATATGGTGGAAAAGTTACCCATAAGCATCCACCTTTTTTAATAATTTTCTTTATATTCTTTAATGCTTCAATTGGTTCATCAAGATGCTCAATTACATCACGTAAAATCACAAGATCAAATTTGCCAATCCAGTCTGGATGAGGCTCTTCGGTTATAATATTATGCTCAACAAATTCAATGTTAAGTTTCCCAACTTTGGCAATCTCTCTCCCCCACTCTAATCGATTGGCTGCAATATCTGTACCAAGACCATAAACAGCTCCTGCTTGTACCAATGCTCCAAGAACTCCACCTTCAGCACTTCCGATTTCGGCAACATTGTCACCTGATTTGAATACGCCTTGTTCAATTAAATATGGAACAGTTGATTCTCTTCCCAAATCGTATTGGTAACCCCAGTAATATTTAATATTATCCAGTAAATTCGAATTATCTATTTCTTTTTTTAAGTCTATCATCATTTTAAAATTATTTCAAAAAAATCTATGACGTATCTAAATTTAATTAATTAATAATAATTTAGCACTTTCATAATCATCTAAAGTATCAATATCTAAATATCCATCGTAAAAATCAATAAAAACAATATTATCTAAATTATTTTTAATGATTTTCTTGCATCCTATATCTTTTCCCAGATTATTTATTTCCGAAAAATACTTTTTTGGGAATAATGCGGGAATTCCAAATCCTTCGCTATATTTACAAGCAATAATATGTTCTGGATTTTCTATTGATTTTGCAATTATCTTATTTAATAAATCAGTTGAAATCGCATATTGATCGCAAAGTAGAAATAAAATACTATTAATGTCTTCTCGAAAATAATTTAGTCCAACTTTAATTGATTCATTAATCCCATTTTGCCATTCTTCAGCATAGATTATTTTTATATTTGAAAATGCAATTCGCGATTTAATTTCTTCTGAATTCGCACCTAAAACGCATACAATTTCTTTAACATCGCAACCAGAAGCTATTTTCCCAATAATATTAATCAAAATATTTCCATTAAATTCCAAGAGTTGCTTGGGCATTCCTAATCTTGAGGAGTTCCCAGCAGCGAGAATTACAATTCCAATATTTTTAATCTTCTCAATTATGAATATTACCCTTTTTATATTTCAAGGATAAACCATTTTTCTTTCTTATTATTGCTAATATTTCAGAAACAATCGAAAGTGCAATTTCATCTTGATTTTCAGCTCCAATATCAAGTCCAACAGGGCTATAAACCTTGTCAAAATCTGATTCAACAAAATCAAACGCAGCTAAAAGCTCAGTCTTCATCATATTAAATCGCTTTTGTGGTCCAAGAATTCCAATGTAATCTGTTTCAGATTTTAAAATAGTAGAAAGTACTTTTTTATCATATTTATAATTATGAGAAATAAGAATGCAATATGTATTTTCAGTTATTTTGATATTTTCTTCAATCTCATCTCTATCGATATATTCTATTACGTCAGCAGGAAAGAACTCTTCTGGCATTGTAATAGAATAACTATCAGAAGTGACAATCACTTTCCACCCAAGATTTTTAGCTAATATGATAATTGGCTTAACGTCAAATCCAGAACCAAATAAAATTAATTGTACTTTTGGAGGAATTATTTCGTAAAATAAAGAATATTCTTGATTTGAAATATCAATTTTTTCGATACTATTTTTATTTTCAGAAATCTTGTTTTGTAATAATGATTGAACTTTATTATTGATTTGATTATCTTCAATTTCAGAAAAAAACTGCTCAGAAGAATTCAGGATAAATCTTGAACCAACTGAAATATTTTCATTGTCAGATTCTATAATTGTTGCAATTGCTAATACTGAATCATTCTTTTGAGCGATTTGAATTTGCTTAAGTAAAATTGAATCTGAATCAATTGGCTCAAATAAAATATCGACAATTCCATTACACCCTAGATTTCGAGTAATTGAATTATTCTTATCATCGCTTGTGTCATAAGTTTTGATAATTTTAATTTTATTATTGATAGATGTTTTTGCCTTTTTTAATACATCTCCTTCAAGGCAACCGCCACTAACATTGCCACAAAAACTTCCTGAATTTGAAATCAACATTTTTGCACCAGGCAAGCGATAAGAAGACCCTTCAACTTTTACTACTTCTGCTAAGCAATAAGTATCAGTATCAATTAATTCAAATTTCTTTAATATTCTATCTAATTCTATCATTCTTTTATAAATCTGCCTGAAATTTTAAGATCATCAAAAACAATCTGAACCAAATAACTACCATTGGCTAAATTAGAAATATTAATTTCTTCATTAATTTCGTTTGAATCTGATTTTCTGTTAGTTGAAAGCACTTTACTTCCCAAAATATTTAAAATTTGAATTGAATATTCGCCTTTAATTGCCGATTTAGAATTATATTTGATATTTATTTTTGAATTACCTGGATTTGGGAAAATAGTTAATCCCTTATCATTATAATTATTATTCTCAACTGAAGAAACCAATGGAGTTTTGGAAATTGGAAGTTTTTTAATTCTAATTCCAGTTGCATTAAAAATTGCGTTACACAATGCTGGAGTTACAGAAGGAAAACCAACTTCGCCCATTCCACCTGGAGTTTGATTTGACTTTACAACTTCCACTTCAATAATTGGAGATTCATTCATCCTTATCCATTCAAAATCTGTCCAATTTGATTGCTTTACTCCACCATTTTCAATAGTAATTTCTGCTTTTATTGCAGTTGATAACCCATCAATTGATGCCCCCATTGCCTGAGCCTCTACTCCTCTAGGATTTATAGCAATTCCAACGTCAGCAACTGCCACTATTTTTTCTACTTTCAAAGTCCCATCTTTTGCAACTGAAACAAAAATAGCGTGAGCGATATATCCGCCATAACCAATAAATGTCGCTACACCTTTTCCCCAACCTGTTGGAAGAGGTTCGTCCCATTTGGCTTTAGCACGCAAAAGAGAAACCACATTTTTTAATCTATTGTCATTAATAATTGATTGTCTGAAATCGAATGGGTCTTTTCCTGCAGCAAAAGCCAGTTCATCTAAGAAACATTCATTTGCAAAAATATTTTGAGTATTAGCCACAGAGCGCCAAGCACCAGTTGGAACAAAATTAAGTCCATTACCCGATAAATTTTTAGCATTTGGAATTGAATAATTGGGTGTTGTTGGACTTACACCAATTGCTTTATGAATCCATCCTGTTAATTTTCCAGATGAATCTATTCCACCTTTTAATGCGTGCAAACTTGTTGTTCTGTAATTGTCATTTTGTAAATCATCAGCTTTAGTAAAAAACAATTTTACAGGATAAGTAACTTGTTTAGCGATTTGTGTAGCCATATAAGCATAATCAGCACCTAATCGCCTTCCAAATCCGCCACCTGCTAATAATGGATATGCATTAACTTTGTCTTGGCTCAATCCAGCAGCCGATGCAGCAGAACTTCTTACGCTTTGTGGGTCTTGAGTTGAAGCCCAAACGTCCATTATTCCGTCGTGGTACCAAGCTGTTGCAGTTTGTGGTTCCATTGTACAGTGTGCCATATATGGAACTTCATAGAATGATTCAACTGTTTTAGCAGTATTCGCTGGTAAGGCATCTAAAGTACCAACGGCTTTGTACATTGAATCAAAAATATCTGCAGAACTATATTTTGCATTATTTCCTAAATTCCAGTTAATATTAAGAACGTTAGCTCCTTGCATAGCTGCCCAGGAATTATCTGCAATGACTGCAATTCCATAATTTATTCTAAATGTTTTAATTACTCCGGTAACTTTCAACGTTTCAGTATCAGTATAATTTGCAACTGATGCCCCAAAAGCTGGAGGCCTTACAACCACTGCAAATTTCATTCCTGGCAAAACTTTATCAATTCCATAAATCGCTTTACCACTTACGATATCGGGATTATCAATATGATATTTATTTGTTCCAATTAATTTGAATGTTGATGGATCCTTTAATGTAACATTTGTTGGAACTTGCAATTTTGAAGCTTTTTCAGCTAATTCTCCATAGGATAATTTTCTAGTTCCATTAATTTCTAGAACAAAAGAATTTTCTGCCTTACATTTGGATTCTGCAATTCCCCAAGTTTGAGCTGCAGCAGTAATTAACATCGCTTTGGCAGTTGCTCCTGCATTTCTGAGTGTTGTGTACATCAATCTAATACTCATTGAACCACCAGTGCTTTGGCTGCCAAATTTGGAATCGCCAGGAGCTTGAACCGTTTTAACAAAATTCCAGTCAGCATCTAATTCTTCGGCTAAAATCATCGCCATTGTTGTTCTGGAACCCTGCCCCATTTCTTGACGAGAATTAGTAAAGGTAATCGAATTATCACTATCAATTGTTACCCATAAACTTGGAACAAATGCTTGCAATTCAGGCTTATTATTTTTTATCAAAGATTTTGCAAATGAATTTATTGAGGGAACTAACGTAATTGCTGCTCCGGCAGAAGTTAATGCAACTCCAAAAATAAATTTTCTTCTTGTTATATTATTCTTTTCCATTTTTCTAACCTTTCGCCGCAATTTTTATAGCAACTTTAATTCGATTATATGTACCACAACGGCAAATGTTTCCTTGCATTTCGGCATCTATTTGTTCATCGGTTGGATTTGGGTATTGCTTTAGCAATGAAGCTGCTTGCATCATTTGCCCTGGTTGACAATATCCGCACTGAGTAACATTTTCACTAACCCAGGCTTTTTGGAGAGGATGTGAGTTATCGGTTGATAATCCTTCGATAGTAGTAATTTTTTTACCAATAGCTTCTTGTACAGTTGTTAAGCAAGATCTTTCGGCAACATCATTTATTAATACGGTACAACTACCGCAAACACCAATACCACAACCATATTTTGTACCTGTTAATCCGATAATATCCCTTAAAGCCCAAAGCAATGGCATATCATTAGAAGCAGAAATATCGTAGTTTTTATTATTTACATTTAATATCATAATTACTCCCAAATTTAAATATTGAGATATAAACTAATAATGATGAAAAATGTTTTATAATTTAGATTTTATGCAAAGTTTGAGTAAACTCTTTGATAGGAATTTTCATTTATTTTTTGGCACATCATTGCTTCTTGCAAGTAAGATACAACCTTCATATTTAAAGTATCATGAATCGAATAAAAGTCAATTTCTCTAATATTTCTATAAGAATAAGGTGAGAATAAATTATAAGAATTGGATAATTTTGAGCCTTGATAAAATCCTAGCACAACTCTATCGGAATAACAGAAAATATAAAGGACTTTTTTATTACCAAGTTTGTATGTAGGAATATCATCTATTAATTCTTCATTAACAAAAGGAAGGTTTATTAATAAAACTTCTCTTAATGCCATAAAAATGGAATAAAGATCTTTCGGCAAAGTTTGACTGAAAGATTTGACTTCAGGATTGATAGCATTATACCATTCTACATTTATCATTATAAGATATATCTCTTTTTTTTAACTAAGATTCGTTTATTTAAATAAAGACTATATTTTAGTCTATTATCAAGATTTCCCAAAATTTTATAAGCTTCCACTAGCTCCAAATATTCGTTTAGGCTGTCCTTTTCTCTAGGATTCACGTCCGGGTGAACTCTTTTTATTAACTCGTAAAAAGCCTTTTTAATCCCCTGTGTTGACGCTGTTCTTTCCACTCCTAGTATTTTATAATAGTCTTTCATAGACACTTTACAAGAATGTTCAACATTATATCATTATACCCCATACAAAAATATTAAAATATTCATTTCTATAACTCAGTAGTTATACCCAAATTATTAAAAGATATAAAATTAATTTATAATATTTGCGTGAATCTCAACTTCGCAATCAGATGGTATTTCAGTGTAACTTATTACATTAACCATTGAAAACTGATTTTTAATCATCCTATAGAAATATGGACGCACCTGAGCTGAGCAAATAACTATTGGCAAATACCCTAGCATAGTTATTTCATCAATAGATTGAGATAAACTATTCTGAATATTCTTAACACTATCTAATGATAATCCCAAAGTTGGCATATTTGCAGCCTGATTATTTACTTGTAATGCTGTAGTCATTGTTTGTTCTATCTCTTGACCTAATGATATTGCGTGAATAACACCATATTGATCTTGATATAATTTCTTTATAGTTTCTGATAAATTATGTCTAACAAATTCTGTTAAGACATCAATATTTTTGGTTACTTTAGCATATTCCAAAAGTGATTCTAAAATTATTGGTAAATCTCTTATTGGAATTGATTCTTTTAATAAATTCTGCAGAACTTTCTGCACTATTGAAACAGGAAGAATATCAGGTGTAATTTCTTCAATTAACGCTGGATAATCTACTTTAAGATTTTCCATTAATTGTTTTACGTCCTGTCTGGTTAATAATTTGTCTGCATTTCTTCTTAATAATTCTGTTAAATGAGTTGTCAATACTGTTGCTGATTCAACTACAGTATAACCTTTTATTTCAGCATTTTCTCTTTCAGAATTACTAATCCAAACAGCTGGCAAACCAAATACTGGCTCTGTAACTGTAACACCAATTAATTCTCCATCAGCTGTTCCAGGATTCATTGCCAATAGATTATATGGATAAACAACATTTCTTGCTAATTCATTACCTCTAATTTTAATTACATATTCCTCAGGATCTAATTGGAGATTATCTCTAACCCTTACTGGTGGTAATATTATTCCAAGTTCAGTTGCTAATTGTTTTCTTACATTGGTTATACGTTTAAATACATCTCCACCCTGACTTTCATCTACTAGCGATATTAATGAATATCCAAGTTCTATTTCCACAGGATCGATTTTCAATAAATCTTCAACTGGTGCTTCTTGAGGTTTTGCTGTTTCTTCGGCATCAGCCATTTCTTTTTGATGCACTATTTCCTGATTTTGGTCATCAGATCTTGTTTTTAAGAATGCAAATCCTGCTGTAGCAATTGCTAAAATTAAAAATGGCAAAATTGGGAATCCAGGAATAATACCGATTAATAACATACCAACTGAAGCCATATAAAGCACTTTTGGTTTACCACCAAATTGCTTCGCTAACTCAATATTTAGATAATCTGATGAAGCAGATCTTGTTACAACCAAACCGCCAGCTACAGAAATCAATAATGATGGTATTTGAGATACTAATCCATCTCCAATTGTTAGCATTGTAAAAGTAGATAATGCCTGTGTAGCAGACATATTCATTTGCACCATACCAATAATAAATCCACCGACAATATTAATAGCCGTAATAATAATAGCTGCAATGGCATCACCACGAATAAATTTGGCAGCACCGTCCATTGCTCCATAAAAATCTGATTCTTTGGTCAATGCTTCTCTTCTTGTTCTTGCAGTTACTTCATCTATATATCCAGCATTTAAATCTGCGTCAATACTCATTTGTTTACCAGGCATTGCATCCAAAGTAAACCTTGCGGCAACCTCGGCTATACGGGTAGAACCTTTTATAACTACTATAAAATTGATTACCATCAATATTATAAAAATTATAATACCTACCACGTAATTTCCTTTGATTACGAAACTTCCGAATGCCTGAATAATTGTACCAGCGTGGCCATTTGATAGAATTAATCTGGTGGTGGCAACGTTCAATCCAAGTCGAAACAGTGTTGAAATAAGCAAAATAGTTGGAAATGATGAAAATTCTAATGGACTAATTAAATATATAGAAATCAATAAAATCAATATTGAGATGGACAAACTTATTGCAAGTAAGATATCCAAAAGAAATGTAGGCAATGGAACAATTAATAAAGAAATTACCATCATTACGCCAATTGCTAAAGCAATATCTGAATTCTTTTTTGCCATTGGCAAAATTGTATCACCAATTCTGTTCAAATTTCCTGCGCTTAGAAACCCTATTTGTTGAGATTTAGCCATTTGGTTATTATTATCACTCCATTATTCTTCAATTATCAGGCAGACTAAACTTCCTACCTATATTTTTCAATCATTTACGTAATTTATTACTAAATTATATTTATACAATTACAAAAGACTTGCCAAA
>CAIWET010000213.1 GCA_903911805.1 uncultured Ignavibacteria bacterium
AAATGAAGGTAGCGCGTTTGTCCAACGTGGTCGGCTTGCGCCGGGATCCCGATATTTTTATTGACCAATTGCTTGAAGAAGGCAGGGCGAACGGGAAAATCGTCTTCCGAACGGATCTGGAATCCCGAAAGGATTATTTGTTGATCGACGATGCAGTAGAATTGATCGCTCGCATCGCCTTGTCTTCCGAAAGCGGTATTTATAACGTCGCCAGTGGCGAGGCGGTGAGCAACCGTCAAATCGCCGAAGCGTTGAAAACTGAAATGGGATTCACGATTGAAGTATCTCCCCAGGCGGCATCGTGGGATTTCACGGCGGTGAACGTTGAAAAAATTAAAGCTCAATTAAATGATTCTAACTTGATCGAATCTAATAAATTATTGATTAATAATTTAATTGATAATAAGAAAGTTGAAATTGATAATTTGCAAGCTGACAGGGAACAACTTGGAGAATTATTTATGTTGAAATATGTTGTTCCCAATTCGATAAATGAATTATTATTAGAAATTAAAGAATTAACCAAATATTTGGCTGATTTGCAAAACAAAAGTATAGAGAAAACAACCATTGTCAATACAAAAGTATTTAATAATGCAATTTTTCATACTCACGAAAATAATAAAGTTACTTTAAAAGCTAAACAAATGTATTTTGCAAGATTAATCAATAGATATGGTAATGATTTCTTTGGAGACACTTTGACGGCTAAAGATTATTTAAATTTATTCTTTGACAAATTTGGGAACAAGCTCAATTTTACTGAAAAAAATATTAATTCAATCACACAACAAGCAAGGATTATGAAAGTAAACGATTATAAAGGTTATGATGATGCATCGTACAAAGATTTAATTGAATTTCTTAATAATTGAATCTTATAGCAAATATAAGCTAAACTCATTTCTTTTATTACATCAGTAATTTAATTACTGAAAATTACTAGACACTAAATAAACATAGTTGTAATCTAGCTTTACACACTCCAAACTTTAAAATTTTATTACTTTTTTAAATTGCTAATTTTTGTACTGTAAATTTATTGAATAATTTAGAAAGTACAAAAATGAATGAAATAACATTCTCACAATTGACTAAACAAGATTTAATTGATTTAGTCAAAACAGCAATACAAGAAACTGATAAGATTAAAGAATTATCTAATAATAAGCTCAATATTATTGATGATGAATTGATTAAAATCAATGAAGTAGCCAAACTTTTTGGAGTCTCCACAACTACAATCTTTAATTGGAAACGTGCCAAGAAATTACCAAGTTATAGAATTTCAAATAAAGTCTATTACAAGAAAAACGAAATTCTTAATTGTTTGAATAAAGCCGGTTAAATCTGATGTACGAAAAGCCAAATAAAGAATTTGCAATTTTTCTACTATCTTATATTCCACAAAGACCGGATTATATCACTTGGATTAAATGTATAAGTGCAATTGCAAATACTTTTGATGAAAATGATTCACTAGAAATATTGCTGAGTCGGTTTGATGATGAAAATACCGGAGAAACTTATTATAAAATGGTGAAAAAATCATCAAAAACTAGTTTTGGCACTTTGGTATTTTTTGCAAAACAAAACGGTTACGATTCTCATAATAGCAGTTTTAAAGGTAACTATACAAATACATCTAATCCATATAAAAAACCCGTTAGAACTGATTTAAAGCCACAAATCAAATACACTATAAAAGATGATGAAATAAAAAGAGCTTTGTACAATCCAAATAATCAAAGACTCTACAGTATTGCAATAAATAAGGAAATAAAGAACAAACCAACTGAAATAAAAGAACTAATAAAAATTGACAAATTCTACAAAAATGAGTTGATGACAATTGATGATATTGTTGAAAATATTAGTTTAGGTTATTGTCTAAATTTTTGTCATTTCGCAAAAACAACTAATGATGAATTTTATCATAGAAAAGATGAAAATCACTTATATTCCGATTGTTTTGCTATTGATATTGAAAAAAGTATCACTATTCCACAAGCAATAACACTAGCACAATCAACGGAAATACCATATAAACCAATAATCCTATATACTACTGTAAGACATACTGATGAAAATCATAGATTTAGAATCATTTTTGAATTACCGGAAATTATAAATAATAAGCAATTTTATAAAGGAATAATTGAGAAAACAATTAAAATATTCAAAGCTGATGAAAATTGCAAAAGTATTACAAATAATTTCTTTACGAACACAAATGCAATAGTAATTAATTTTGAGACCGGAGAATATGTGCAATTCAAAGACTCAAAAATTATTATTGATGATTCAACAACCAACAGTTCAACAATAGATGAATCACCTAAATATGAAATTCTTTACGATTTAATGCCGGATTCAAAAGACTTTTATATTACACTTATTTCTATTAATGGAATTGCATTTAATACAAACTATTATTATGAATCAAAAAACGACAATATTAAGCAAACAACAACTATTAAACCGATAATTATCAATGGTGAGCTTATAACACG
>CAIWET010000214.1 GCA_903911805.1 uncultured Ignavibacteria bacterium
CTTGTCTATTCAAATCTATGTTTCACCAGAGAAACAAAATATACATTGCAAAAATAAAAATAAATTAATTAAATTTAATCCTATTAAATTTTATTCTTCCCATGCTTTTTGAACTTGAACAATAGCTTCTTCTTGAGTTATTCTAACATATCTTTGGAAGCTTTTTCTACTTTTATGTCCGCTTACTTTCATCACCATTTCTGGCATTATTCCTTTTTTTAAAGTTAAAGTGATAAATGACCTTCTTGCAGTATGTGATGAAATTAATTCATACTTTGCTTCAGTAGAAATTTCTCTCTTA
Source organism: uncultured Ignavibacteria bacterium (assembly GCA_903911805.1). Taxonomy (GTDB): domain Bacteria; phylum Bacteroidota; class Ignavibacteria; order Kapaibacteriales; family UBA2268; genus CAIWET01. The sequence goes on from CAIWET010000214.1 coordinate 302, forward strand.
TTTCCAATGAATTTTGTTATTTGAACTGGAGTATTAATTTTAGCTAATTTACATACAATTTTGATTTGTTCATTATATTTTTGAGATGAAATTTTGGGTAAAATGCAATCATATTTTTTTAGAAGTAATTCTAATTTTGAAGTTATTGGTATTGATAAATTCTCTTGAGTTTTAATTGTATTTAAAGTTATTAGTTTTTGATTAAAATCAATATTTGCAGGCTTTAGGTTAAATAAATCCGAAAATCTGACACCAGTGTAAATTTGAATTAGAAATAAGTCTCTTATTTTTTCATTCTTTGGAGTAAATTCTTCTCCTTCTTCCAAATATGCTTCAATATTCTCAAGTTTAATTAATTCATCATTTGTTAACGCTACAATGGTTGTATCTTGATCAAAAACTTTTAATGCATTAACAAAACGTAAATTATTATGATAACCTTTTTGAAAAGTATAATGCATGAATGTTTTAATAACTTTAATTAATCTACCAGTCGAATTATTTGATAATTTTTCATTTGCAAGATATTTTGTGATATGGCTAAAAAATAGTTCATCAACATTGTCAAAATTAATCTCATATTTCAGAGTTTTTAAAAAATTCTCCAAATGGTTTTCTGTAGTTTTATATGAAGTGATTGTTGATGATTGAATTCTTTTACCAGCACTAGTTAGTCTAAGTCCTTTTTCTGAGTCTTTGATAAATTCTTTAAAATATTCAAAAAATGATAATTGTTTCTCTGGCTTTTTTTCTCTCTTTTTTCTTGGTTCTCTGTTTTCAAGAATTGCTTTTATTATCTCTTGAACATCTTTTTTGGGTGGTATTTTTTTATTTTCAACTTTGTACTTAGTATAATAATCATTTAATTTGAATTTGATTTCATCTAGTTTACTATTAATCCTTAATGAATCCATAGATTGTCTTTTAACTTGCTTTTTATCAGAATCCCAATTACTACTTTCTATAGCTAAATTTAGTGTGGTTCTAAGTCTAATGCCTTCCCAAATCACAGAAATGAGAATTAAGCATTTCTTGTTTTTTTTGTTCTCTGATTGCAGATAATAATTAATATTGAAACTATCCATGTAAAGCCTTACTATTACTTGTCAATTTAAAAACTCATTGACACTTTCATTGACAAAATATTATAATGTCAAATAAAACTAAATAAAAGAAGTTCTTTTATATAATTTGTAAGTCTTTTATTATAATAATGTTAAAGCTTTACTTAGTTTTATTGAGATTTAGAAAATACGAAAATACACTAATTCGTCCCCGACCACAAACCGTAAACATTAACACTCTTATTTTACAAAGACTTACACCAACTTAAAAATTGTCAATTGACACTTTCATTGACAAAACTCTAAATTTGTGTTTGGCTCTATGTTTTAAGAGATTAGAATCATTAAAATTGACAATTTGGAGATTATTGAATATTTCAAAAAAGTTGCAGAACCATATTTGAATAATGACTTAGTAAATTTAGGTTCAAAAATGTACCTCGAAATTATTGAGCATGTTATTCAAAGAAAAATATATGATGAACAATATTATTGTCGATAGAATTTGAATTTTAATTAATTCTAAATTTAATTTTTTACTTCGATACTTTATTCAGGTGTTAATATTTTTATTTATTTGAATAAATGTTAATACAAGAAACAAAACTCATTAGAACTCAATTGCAAGAGTGAAGTAATATTTTATCATTTTTGTTAAAATAAATTTAGTATTTCTCAATGAGAATTCCATATAACTGTAGCGATAGTCATTTTTAATAGGTAAAGAAAATCAATAATTAACTGGAGTCTTGGCAATTTACCGAAACAAGATTTGTAGAATTTTTGAAATCAGTATCATAAGGCTAAATATTTGAGCCGAAAACAATTTTGATGATTTCGGCTCTTTTATATTAGCAAAATTGAAATTCTACAAATCACTTACATTAAGCTCAATCAGCAACTCCGAAAGTGTTTCTTGATATTCCAATTCCGTCTCCAGAATGGAATCAATTATTTCGTAGTACATCGTATTATCAATGTAGAATTGTGTTAATGAGATATGCCCAAGATCATAGGACTTTTTGTTTAAGTCAAGCTGATTGTAATCCACAAGCCCTTTTTGCTCATCTAATGAAGACTTTAGCTGAAGGGATTTATCGAAAATTCTTTTCTTCTCGATATAAAATTTAGAGTTATAAGATTGAATTTTCAAATCTGTCAAATTCAGCTCACTCTCGGCTTTCGGAACTTTATTTGTGTTCTCGAATAATGGTAATGACATCTGTAATCGGACACCTTTATAAGCCAAATCAGTTTCAGTTTCCTGTCGATAGCCAACATCGAAATTCGGTAGCCAACCAGCCCGAGCAAGACTAAGTTTTTTATCATATAACTTTTTTTCTTCCTCTAATAACTTGTTATAGAAATCGGCTTCCTTTAACTTAATGAAAAGTGAATCGTAATTGGAACTAAAGTCATACGTCCAATAATCAGAAAATGTCAATTGAATCTGTTGTCCACCGTTAATGTTTTCTAATTCAGATTGTATTGAGTTCAATTCAATCTTTGCCATATTCAGTTTTGACTTGGCTATTGAAAGATTGGATTTTGTTTTATTCAACTCCAATACGCCAATATCTCCTTTGTCGAACTTGGCTTGTACAGTTTTCAGCATGTTTCCAGCCAATTCATAACGTTTTTTGAGTTCATCTACTTTTTTCTGTAAGTAGATAAATTCTATCAATAAATTCTGAGTGTTCTTCAAAATGCTTTTCTCAAATTCTTTTAAATGGAACTGATTAGCTGAACCTTGTAACGAAGATATGTCAGATTTCAGAAAATATACAGTCGGGAAGTCAAAAGGTTGAGAAATTATCAACTCTTGCTTGTTCCCAGTTGCTATACCTGAACCTGAAAGATAAGAATACTCAACTTTAGGATTGAGAGGCAGTGAGTTCGTCCTGCTCTCAATATTCACGCTATTCAAGTATTCCTTGTAAGCCTTAATCTCTTTATTGTTTGAGCCAATTTGTTTCAGCACATCTTTGTAAGTTTGACCATTTACAAAATATAAGCTCAGAATAAATATAAAAATATATTTAAACATATTTACTCCTGTTTTTCATTATGTAAAATACAATTGGCAAAATCAATAGATTAAGGAAGGTAGAACTTATCAGACCGCCAAGAATAACTTCTGCCATTGGACTTTGTATTTCATTGCCTGGCTTGTCACCAGCAAATACCAAAGGTATTAGAGCCAATGCTGCAGTTAATGCAGTCATAAGAACTGGGTTCAATCTATCCAAAGAACCATTAATAATTGCATCTTTGATATTCAAACCTTCGTCAATAAGTCTGTTGTATCTCGAAACCATCAATATTCCGTTTCTTGTGGCAATACCAAAGAGAGTGATAAAGCCAATAAGAGAAGGTATGCTTAATATTCCTGAAGAAAGCCATACCGTTGCAATACCACCTATTAAAGCAAGAGGTAAATTGATAAGAATAATTCCTGCTGTTATGTAATTCTTAAATTCCTGATAAAGCAAGAAGAAAATAATCAATAACGAGATTAATGAAACAATCAAAATTATTCTTGATGCTTTTTCTTCACTTTCAAACTGGCCACCATACTCTAAATAATAGTTTTCTGGTAGATTGATACTTTTAGAAACAGAAGTTTTTATATCATTTACCACACTTCTAACGTCCCTTCCGGCAACATTGGCTGAAATGACAATTTTCCTTTTTACATTTTCACGATTTATGACGTTAGCCCCTTTGCCTGACTTTATCTCAGCAACTTGGCTTAGAGTAACTTTTTCACCGTTCCAAGTATCAATCATAGAATTTGAAATAGCATCAAAGTTATCTCTGTATTCATCTTTCATTCGGAGGACAACATCAAATGACCTTTCGTTTTCAAATACATTCCCGACAACTTGACCAGCAAAAGCAGTATTAACAAAATTATTAAACTTTTCCATCGATATACCAAGTCTTGCCATCATTTCTCTATTTGGCTTGATATGTATTTGTGGAACGGTAACTATCTGTTCAACACTAAGGTCTGCAACACCATTAATTGTTGAAATATTGCTTTTTACATCATTAGCAAGATTATACATTTTCTCAAGGTCTGTACCAAAGAGTTTAATGGCTATACTTGTTTTTGCTCCAGATATAATATGGTCAATTTTATGACTTATCGGCTGTCCAAGATTAAAGACTATCCCTGTAATTGAAGATAATTTTTTTCTGACTTCAATTAGAAATTCATCTCTTGTACGGTCTTTAAGCACAAACGGAGTTTCAATTTCCGAAATACTTGAACCGAAAGAATGTTCAGATAAATCCGCTCTTCCTGTCTTTCTTGCTGTAGAAACTACTTCTGGTATTGTGAGTAATGCTTCTTCTGCCTGAGTGCTAATCTTTATTGATTCTTCAAGAGAAATACCAGGTGTTGAAGCAACTACTATTGTGAGAGAACCCTCATTGAAAGTTGGTAAGAAATTTCTTCCCAGATATTGAGTAGAAACAAGAGCTACTAATAGTATTATACTTACTGTAATCAATATTTTCTTTTTATGATTGAATGCTACAGTGAGTGCTGATTTATAAATTTTCTTTAAATATGTAATGAATCTATTATCACCTTCTCTTTTGCTCAATAATTTATCATTTGCTATAAGATAACTACACAAAACTGGAGTTATAGTAATAGAAACGATAAGAGAGGCAAATAAAGAAATAATAAATGCTATACCCAGTGGCTGAAGCATTCTTCCTTCAACTCCACTTAAAAAGAAAAGTGGTAGAAATGCAACAATAATAATAATTGTAGCATTTATAATTGAAGCTCGAATTTCTTTAGAGCCATCAAATATCACTTGTAGTGATTTTTCTCTTTCTTCTTTAGGTTTAAAATAGTTTTCTCTAAGCCTTTTAAAAACATTCTCAACATCAATAATTGCGTCATCTACTAAAGAACCAATTGCAATTGCCATACCTCCCAAACTCATAGTATTAATGTTTAAGTCAAGTAGTTTCATTACAATAATAGTAGTTAGCAAAGAAAGCGGTATAGCTATTATTGAAATTATTGTTGTTCTAAAACTCATCAGAAAAATAAACAAAATGATTATTACAAATATTGAACCTTCAAGTAAAGCTTTTTCAACATTTGTAATTGATGTATTTATAAAATTTGCCTGATGAAAAGGTTCGGTATTGAATTGAATATTACCGGGTAGTGTGGTTTTCAATTCTTGTAGGTTATTGACTAATTTTTCAGTTAAGTCAATTGTGCCTATTCCAGGTTGCTTAACAACAGTGAAAATAACAGCTGGTTTAGTTTTGTATGAAGCATCATTTATTTTTTGTGCAGGAGCGATTTTCACATCACCTACATCGTTTATTCTAACTGGATAACCATCATTCATTTTGATAATACTTTTACCAAATTCTTCAGGTATTGTTGTTCTAGTCATACCACGAATGATATACTCATTACCGTATTGATTGAAGAAACCGCCATTAGAATTTTCATTCAGTTTTTTACATGCATCAGTAAGTTCATCAAAACTAACTCCAAAATTCTTCATCTTCTGTAAATCAGCTTGTATCTGGAATTGCTTTTCGTCGCCACCCATAATTGTTACTTGTGCCACGCCACCTAACGATAAAAGTCTTGGCTTTACATTCCAGTCAGCAATAGTTCTTAAATCCATTAAGCTGAGTGAATCAGAAGTCATAGCAAATATAATAATTTCACCGAGAAGTGAGGTTTGTGGTGCAAGAATAGGTGCGGAAACTCCTTCAGGAAAACTACCTGAAATTTGAGATAGTTTTTCTGTTACTGTCTGTCTTGCTTTGAAAATATCAGTTCCCCAATCAAATTCAACCCAAACAATTGAAAAACCCATAGTTGAGTTAGACCTTACTCGTCGGACAGATGGTGAGCCATTGACAGCAGTTTCTATTTTGAAAGTCACCATTTTCTCGACTTCTTCAGGAGCCATGCCGTGAGCATCTGTCATTACAACAACAGTAGGTGCGCTCAAGTCGGGAAATATATCTACTTCCATATCTTTGGCAACAAACATTCCTACTACCATTATTACAACTCCGGCAATAAGGATAAGCATTCTGTTGTTTAAAGAAAAATTCAATATCTTATTTAACATATTTTTCTTCCTTTAATGAGCGTGTGTTTGTGATGGTAATTCAGATGTTTTCGAGGCAAGCATTACTCTGTAAGTTCCCTTATTGACAATTACTTCATTTTGATTCAAACCAGAACCAACGAGGTAATTAAAACCGTCGAACCCTTTGATTGTTACTTCTCTCTTCTCAAACAATTCTCCATGTTTTTGAACAAAAACGAAATAGTTCCCCTGGTCTTCCCAAATCGATTCTTTAGTAACAGTTATAGAATTTGGTAAATTACTTCCGAACAAATAAACTGATATGTAAGAATTTGTAATTAAATTCAGTTTGTTATCAATTTGAATAAATAGGGTAACAAACCCTGAAGAACCTGAACTAATAGGACTGCCTGAAACTTTGCCATTGAGTTCTTTCATTTTAACTGTTTTATTGTCAATAACAAAATTTGCATCACTGACATTACTCAGTTTTGAAAACTCATTTGTTGGTAAATCTACCAGAATCATCAATTTGTTATTGTTAGCCATTACAGCAAGCGTTGTTCCTGCTTCAACAAACTGACCTGAATTGACCATTAGTTTTCTTAGATAACCACCTTTTGAAGACTTGATAACAATACTCTTACCTTCTGAAGACTGAGCATAATTTTTGAAAATTGCTTCTGTATTCTCATAAGAAGATTTTGCATCTAAATATTCTCTTTCAGAAGTAATTTTTGATTTGTATAGTTCAGATACTCTTTCATAGTCTTTTTTTGCTCTATCGAAATTTGATTTTGCTTGAGTGTATTTCAATTCCATATTGTCTTCTCTTAAACTACCTGGTTTAATCGAGAACATCTTGCTACCTAAAGCAACTTGTTTACCTGGTGTCAATGAATTATCAAGAATTTCAACAACTCCTGATGTACTAGCAGTGATAATGATTTCATCGGCAGGATTGTTGATGATTTTGCCTGTAGCTTTAACAGTTTCTGAAAAGTTTGAAGGAATAACGTGTATTAAAGAAAAATCAATTTTCCAAGATTCTTCTTTTAGAAAAGTAATTCCTTTTTCAGCAGGTTTCTCATCTTTCTTTGCATCTTCAATTGAGGAATAGCATTTCTGACTTGGCACTTTGATTGTATCTGTCAAACCATTATCAGAATAAATAAATTTTATCTCAACACTGCCAGTTGATTTGGGAGTGTACCGAGTTATAAAAATACCTGTTCTTGCAATTATATCAACTGTAAGAGTTTCACTGATAGCGCCGCTTAATACTATTTTCAGAGAACCTTTTGTCACAGGCTTGAAATCAGAAAGTTTTGTAAAGTGTACAGTAAATTGACCTTCTTTACCTTGTATCATTGGAGTTACTTCAGCAAACAATTCGTGTTTGGTTGAAAAAACTGTAAATCGTATATTTTCTATTTCACCACCACCATGACCGTGATCATCATGTCCCCCGGTAGCATGGTCGTGAGATTCAAATTTTGTTTTTGAACAAGCTACTATAATAAGCATGAACAGCACTAAACTGATATATTTAGTCATAAATATTCCTTATTTGATTAAAAATTAAATTCTAAAGTATGTTTTGTTTGAAATTAGGAAAAAACAGGTGGTGCTCTCAGACAGAGAGATGAACCTATACAAGACGGATAGAAATTCTTATCTTCAATTTGAATTATTTCAATTTGGACAATTTCAGGAGGTCGGAAACAAAATTTGGTTTCAAAAGTCTCAGAAATATCCGAAATTAAAATTGATGTCTGTAGATTTCTTATATGAACATATCCACTTGACTGAAGTGAATGTGTATGAGGAAAAGGTAAATGGTGGTCATTATGACCGTTTTCATGCTCATCTGCTTCATCATCATGGTCTTGATGTTCGGTTTGATTAGATTGAGAATGTTTAATTGCAGAAGAAAAAATATCTTCACAATATTCAGCTAAATGATGCTCATGTGGCTGTAGTTCATGTGCAAAATTCAGCGCATAAGCCAATACCATCAATAATATTTTTATCTTACTTCTCATCATATGCAAAAATACGAAGATTTACTTTGCACAACAAAAGAATAGTTTTAGATGAATTATATTTAACTTGATTTTCAAAACAGAAATCCACGTAAAAACAAGCAAAAAAAGGTTTTATATAGGTATAAATTGGAGTATTCCAAATGAAGCATGAATTTTATTACTTGATCAAAAATTCCCAATATTTTTGAAATCTAAAAAGATTTAAGTTCTTCTATAATATTATCAAGTGCCAATTTTGGCACTTATTTTAAATTTAGGAAAGGGCAGAAGTTGCTGGAGTCTACAAGCATATTCACTTCCATCTATCAAGACATTCTTGGGATACTTTAGCACTTTCAAAAGGAATAGATATTTATACGGTATCAAAAATTATGAAATATTCATAAGTTGCTATTACAGAGATATATGCAAATTTACTTAATAAGAAACGTGATGAGGTTGCTGATATAATGAATCTCGAAATTACAGAGGATGATTTTCTAAGAAAACAAGAAATATTGAACGAGTAGAAAAAGAAAAAAAGTAAAAAAAAAGTAAAAAAGAAGTAAATTAGAATAATTAGAAAAATTTGATTAGACAAAACAATACTTGTATGAATCATTTTTCTTAATTTTGTATTTTAAAATGAATAAAATTAAAATATGATAAATTTTCAAAATATCTTTGACAGCTATAATCAAAGACCTATAGCAGACTTTGAAGGACTTTCACCAATTCAAATGCAATCATTATTATATGATTTATTTGGAGCTAATTCTGTAATTAAAATCAATAATGATATTTCTAATGAGAATATTGACCAAGTATCTTTTTTTCGTATTTGTGAAGAATTCATATCAATCATAAATCGAGAAGTGGAACTTAAACTAACACCAAATGGTAATCTTCCTAAAAAAATTGTTAAAGAAATCTATGATAAGAAATTTATCACTGATTCATTATTCGAATCTGGTATTTTAAAAAATTTTGTTGAAAGAGAATTCATATTTATTCATAATGCTAAAATTATCTGTAAACAACTTAATTTGATTAAAAAGCAAAATAATAAACTTTCGCTCACTGCAAAAGGTAAAAAGATTATTGCTTCTAATAAAAGAATTGAATTCTTTAATATGGTACTTCTTTATTTCATTAAGGAGTTTAATTGGTCTTATAATGATGGATACAATGAAGAACATAATGGTCAATTTGGAAGTGGTTTTACTTTGTTTTTACTTTTAAAATATGGATTAGAAAGTAGATCAGTTCAATTTTATGCCGATAAATATTTAAAAGCTTTTCCGAAAATATTAGATAATTTTCCAGAGGATACAGTTTTTACAAAACAAAGACAATTCAATAACAGCTTTTCTTTGAGAACTTTTAATAGATTTCTTTTTTGGTTTAATTGTATTGAAATAACAGAAAAAAAATCATATAATCCATCCAAAGAAATGTCAATTAAATCAAGTAAATTATTAACACCAATATTCCAGTTAAAGTTTTAGAGAATAATAGTAATTCCATAAACTATTTTAATAGAATTGTAAAACTATTTAAATTCACTTCTCCTTTTACTTAGGATTAACTTTTTATAGTATTTAGTATTAATACTTCAATAAGGTTTTGTTTTGAATAGAACTCAAATGGTAATGTTTCACCAATGAAATCATTTGAATATTAAAACTACATTCTACAATTAAAAAAATAATTTCGATAATCAATTGGTAGATTAAAAAAATAATATAATATTCAATCAAAGTTTCTGCTTGTTAGAGTTCAGAGAAAAGATAGATATGTACCTTACTTATATCAATATCAATATAGCATATCGATTGTTTACTAATAAGTTCATCTGATA